>CAYMQL010000510.1:0-2660 GCA_964392255.1 uncultured Planctomycetaceae bacterium
AAATACAGGATAAACTGCCCCGATTGTTTTTGCGCAGCCCAGCCGGGGGCTAACATCCCCCGGGATGTACGCGGATTGGCGGCTTCGCTCCGGGAGCTGTCAGCTCCCGGCTATTCTCATGCGACATTGCTTTCCTGAGACTCAATAAATCGCGGTGCGCGGGACATGATCGACGTGTTTCTTTGCGATCAAAATTCCATCCGCCGCAAGGCGCGCAGGCCAAGGTGCATTGGCACGAACGTAGCGACGGCCCCCAACAGCACGCTGCCCAAAACGCCTGCCGCCACCCAAAAACCCAGCCGCCACGCGGCGTCGTCGGGAAGATTGATCCTAATCCCCTCGCCGACGTACCGCTCGGTCAGGTAGAAATGAATCGGCACGGCGGTCATCGCCACCGCGGCCAGGATGTAGAGCGTGCTGAGCACCAGGGTGAGCGTTCCGCCGAAGCCGGCGGCGATGCGCGCGGGCGACGGCTCGCGCAGATTCGGCAGCCGCGCCCCAAGGCCGACCGCCAAGCCCGCCAAACCAAGGCACAGCAGCACCGAGGTCATCTGGTGGCACAGCAGCACCAGCGGCGACACGTCGAGCATCATGTCGCTTAGCAGAATCAACAGCGAGCAAGGCACGACCGATCCGGCCGCGGCGAAAAGAAACTTGCTCCAAAGAAGCGTGCCGCGCCCGACGGGCAGTAGTCCGAGAATCCAAAATCGCCGGCCTTCGAGGCTGATCATGGGGAAGATGAACCGGGTCGTAAAGGTCGAAAGCAGCAGCCCGACGACGGCCACGTTCAGAAAGCTGATGATGTTGACCCAGCCCACGTAGGGCACGCCGTAGGTGAAGCTGCGGATGTTGAGGAAGTAGAACGCCAGCAGGCCCAGAAAGACCAGCAGTTGCGACCACTGCAACGGATCGCGCCGGAACAGCCGCAGGTCTTTGAGCATCAGCAGTTGCAGTGGATTGGGGGCCTCGCCGCAAACCGCCGCAACCGCGTCGGACCGCATCGCGGGCAGCGCGCGTTTGCGGCGCGAGCCCTGGGCGTACAGCCCGTCGTACGACGCGCGAAACATTCGGGCGGCCGCCGCCAGGGTTAGTTGCCGAAAGAACAGCGCGTTCGAGATCATCAGCGTCAGAAACAGCAGGCTTTCGGACCAAAAGTGCGTGGCTGCGTCGCGCAGCCCCTGGCTGAGCCACCAACTCGGCAGCAGCCGCTGCTCGGCGAATTGCAGCCGGCCCAGCACGTTGTGAAACCAACGCGGCGTGAGCAGGTCGCTTTTTGGGCCGCTCAACAGCGACCACGCCGTCCACGCGGCGCCGCCGACGAGTACCGCTGTTCCCACGACGATCACCGCCAGCCGGACGTTCGGAACGCGGCGCACGATCCAAAGGCAGAGCATCGCCCCCACGGCCACCGGGATGTAGACGAACGCCACGAGATACGGCAGCAGCATCGCGTAGTAGTACCACGGCGCGCCGGCGGCGACGCCGTAGGCCACGAGGATCGGGCTGCCCAGCAACACGAATCCCCAACTGCTCAGCAGGATGGCCTCTTGGAATTTGTGCAAAAACACGCGGCCCGTGCGGGCGGGAGTGGTCAGCAAAAAGGCCACCTCGCGCGAACAAAACAACGAGCCGTAGAGAATCACGCCCGACGAAAACATCAGCATCAACATCAAGGCGGCGAAAAACGCGCCGAACACGGCGCAGACCATGCGGCCGTAAACGTCCGAATCGGGAATGGCCAACTGGAGGAACGTGAATCCGCTCGCGAACATCCAGAACAGCCCGCCCCAAAGCGACGCGGTCATCAACGCGACCAGTCCCAGGCGAAATCGACCGTGCAACAGCGTCTGCCGCAATACGGTCGCAAAGATGCGCAGCCGCATAAGTCCGAACGCCTTGGCCTCGGCCTCAGGCGTGACCGATTCGAGCAACGCTATTGCGGGCGAAGGGTTCATCAATAAAAAAGACGCAGTTGTGCGGCTAGAGTGTGCGTTCGGGCGGTTGCCGGTCCAAGGCCGGCGTCTTGGTTACTCGTGGATCGTTCGCCGAACGGCTTTCGCCGTTGCCGCGGTGGTTTCCTTCGGTCAATTCAAGGAACAACGGTTCGAGCGACGCATGGGGCGAAGCCAGCTCGCGCTGCAACTCGGGCACCTTGCCCAAAAAGTACAGTCGGCCGTGGTCCATGATGCCGATGCGGTCGGAGATTTCCTCGGCGATGGCCAGCGTGTGGGTCGACATGAAAACGGTCGTTCCCGATCGGGCCTGCATCCGCAGCCGGTCTTTCACGACCCGCACGCTGCGAGGATCGAGCCCGACCATCGGCTCGTCGATCACCAGGACCGGCGGATTGTGCAACAGAGCGGCGGCGAAAACCAGCCGCTGCTTCATGCCGTGCGAATAGGTTTCGGCCAGATCGTTTAAAAAGTCGCCCATATCGAAGCCGTCGGATTCGCGCCGGATGGCACGCTCGGCGGCCTCGCGATCCATGCCGCGCATCGACGCGCAAAACTCGAGAAACTCGCGGCCCGAGAGTTTTTCGTAGAGGAACGGCTCTTCGGGCACGTAGCCGATCGAGGCCGTCGCGCTGCGGACGTCGCCGACCAGATCGTGCCCGCAGACGCGCACCTCGCCCTTGGTCGGCCGCAGCAGCCCGGTAAGCA
>CAYMQL010000511.1:0-2658 GCA_964392255.1 uncultured Planctomycetaceae bacterium
ACCACTAACCACTAGCCACTAACCACTAGCCACTAGCCACTCGCCCCCCCCCCACCATGCCCTCCCGACGTATCGAAAAGGCCGCCGCCGCCATCCGCGAGGTCGTCAGCATGGCGATCCTTGCAGAGTTGAGCGATCCGCGCATCCGCGACGTCACCGTGACGTACGTCGAGGTGTCGGCGGACCTTCGCCATGCAAAGGTGCATGTTTCGGTGATGGGCGACGAGAGCCGCCAGAACCTGAGTTTGCGCGGTTTGCAAAACGCGGCGGGGTTTCTGCAATCGCGAATCGCCGAAAAGATCGACATGCGCTATACGCCCAGGCTGACATTCGTTCTCGACCAAGGCGTAAAACGATCGATCGCCGTGGCGCAGATATTGCAGCAGGTCCTGCCGCCGGAACGGCCCGTCGCCGACGACGAAGCGACGGAAGAACCCCAAGACACCCTCCGCGAGCCAACATCATGACCGCCGTCAGCCGCACTGCCCAGTTTGCCAAGGTCCATAAGACGCTCAAGAAGTTCTACAAGCCTTCGCCGGCCAACGCCGGACGCACGGTCGTCGAGCATCTATTGTTTGCCTGCTGCCTGGAAGACGCCCATTACAACGCGGCGGAAGAGGCGTTTGCGGCGATGGTCCACACGTTTTTCGACTTGAATGAAGTCCGCGTAACGTCGCTCTCGGAACTGTCGGAGGTGATGGCCTGCTTGCCCGACCCTCGGGCCGCGGCCAACCGCGTCAAGCGCATCCTGCACGCCGTGTTCGAGGCCACGTTCAGCTTCGATCTGGAAGACCGTCGCAAGGGCAATCTCGGCCCGACCGTAACCTGGTTCGAAAAGCTCGACGGCTCGACGCGATTCACCACCGCCTACGTCGTGCAAATGGCCCTTCACGGACATTCGATTCCGATCGACTCGGGCACGATGACGGTCCTCCGCATCCTTGATCTGGTGACCGACGAAGATCAAGCCGCCGGCGTGGTGCCGGGCCTGGAGCGTGCCGTGGCGAAATCGAAGGGAATCGAATTCGCCTCTCTGTTGCACGAGCTGGGCGCCGACTTTTCGGCCAACCCTTACTCGCCGGGCGTGCGCGCCACGTTGTGCCAAATCAACCCCGACTGCGAATCGCGGCTGCCGAAGCGCCGCGTCAACCGTACGGGGCAAAAAACGGCCGCACCTGCGCCGACCGCTGAAGAGGCCCCCGCCGCCGAAGCTAAATCGAAGCCTGCGGCGGACAAGTCTTCGTCCCGCGCGAAACCCGCCGACGAGTCGCCGAAGAAAAAGCCGGCGGCGAAACCCGCCCCCGCCGCCAAAAAGCCGCCGCGGACCGATGCCGCTAAAAAACAAAAGACCTCGGCGGGGCTGGCCAAGCGCAAGCCGCGGTGAACCATGACCAGGGCGAGGGACGATATTTCAGGGGCGACGGCATGCGGATGAAGTCCGATCCAATGCGAGGGAACGGCGCACCGCTTCGCCACGCTGCGAAACCCACCCGGAAAACGCCGCGAAAACCCGCGGCTTGGCGTCCGATCGCCCGGCGCCGCTTGCCGGCGATCGCGATTTTCGCTTTGGCGACGTTTGTCCACGCGATCTTTGCGCCGGCGGCCGAGCCGCATCGCATGGCGTCGGTTGCGCCGGGCCCGCTGCTGCTTGACGACGCGGCTGAACCGCTGCCCGCGCAGCCGGCAAATGAAAGCCGGCGCGACCGCCTCGACGCCCTTGCGCTGTTCGCCGCCGGCAGAGCGCACCAGCGGCGCGAGCAGTACGCCGAAGCGCTGCAATGCTATCAGCGCGCGTTGCGGCGCGATCCCGAGTCGTCGACGCTCGCCGCGGCCATCGTCCCCTTGGCGGTTCAATTGAATCGCAAGGCCGAGGCGGTCCGCTACGCGCTTCGGAACATCGACGCCCAAGAAGTCGATCCGGGATTGTTCCGGCGGCTGGGCATTTATCTTAGCGAACAGGGCGACTGGTCCGGCGCGGCGGCCTTGTACGAAAAAGCGTTGGCCGCACGCGGCGGCGGCAAAGAAACCGCCGCCGACATTCTCTTGCGCATGGAGCTTGCGCGGCTGTACCAGATCGTCGAAAAATATCCGGAAGCGGCCGACCATTACGCCCGCGTCCTTGATGCGCTGGACCATCCGAACGATTTCGCGTTGGAGCCCGAAGTGGCCAAGGCGATTCTCGGCGCCCCGGGACAAACCTACCAGTTGATCGGCGAGTGTTTTTTAGAAGCCGACCGGCCGCAGGAAGCGCTGGCCGTATTCAAAAAGGCCGATCAGGCCTCGCCCGACGAAGCGCTAAGCCAATTCAATTTGGCGCGGGCGCATCTGAAGAGCGGCAAATCGGCCGAGGCCCTCGCCGCCCTGGAAAACGCGCTGGCGCAGGGCGTCGTCGGCGAAGGCATCGCCCCTTACGAAACGCTCGCCGCCGTGCTCGACAAGCTCGACAAAAAAAACGAGTTGCTCGACCGTCTGGAAACACTTCACGCCGCCGAGCCCGACAATCCGGCGTTAGGCTACTACCTGGCCGCCCAGTATCGCGAAGCGGGCCGACGCAACCAAGCCGAATCGTTGTACCGCAAGCTGCTGAAGCAGCAGCCCACGCTGACGGGCTACCGCGCGCTGATGGACCTTTATCGGCGCGACAAGCGGTTCGACGCG
>CAYMQL010000512.1:0-2651 GCA_964392255.1 uncultured Planctomycetaceae bacterium
GGCTCGTCGGCGGAAACCAGGCCTTCTGGAAAATGCACGACGCCATCTTCGCCCCAGAGACGTTGGAGATGTGGTTCGCCGACGCCGGAACGCAGACGCCCGCCTGCGACCGGCCGTACGCCCGGGTGAATCTGCGCGAGCTGATCGAGTATTACAACAAGCAGGCAGCAGATGGGCCGTGACGACGTAGGGTGCGCGGCTATTGATCACGGCATATCCACGAAACTAATGGGTGTTGCGAGGGCCGAATCATGCAGGAATGTTACCTTGCCCGCACTGGACGTGCAGGAATTGGCTCCGCTCGCAGTTGTAGCGTAGGAGATGACAAAGAAGGCGCCACTACATCACGGATGCCGAAACGAGGGGGCAGGTTGTCAATACTAGCTGCGTCCCCGTTTCAACTCCCCCTGTTTCAGCTTGATAACATATTAAAGAACTATGCACGATGGGGAAATAAGAAATGATTTCCTTCTCAGCTCCCAACGACTTTCTGGGATCGCTTAAGCGGGCGTGTCATGACTTCGAGGTGTGGTGGGAAGTGCAGAGTGATGACAAGAAGATGAAATGGTCTGAATGGGCTGGCACCAGCCTGAAAGAGATGATGCGAGATCGCGAAGTTACAATTCGGTTTCTGCAAAGCTCAGATGTAAGTCTTCGCCTGGCGGCGATTTCATTGGTGGCAGAGTATTGGCCTCCGAGCGAACGGTTTGCCGCAGACACATTGCGGTTGGCGTTTGACGATCCTGAGCCAAAGGTGCGTGGGGCAGCCCTAATGGCTTTGTGGCAGATGAAGCAGTATATCTCCGACCCCACGAAATTTTTGGATAGGCTATTCTGTAGACTGTTTCCAGTTTCCGTTCAAGAAGCCATCAAGATAAGACGAGGCTTGGCAGAGAAGCAGTTGCTAGCTAAGAAGATGTGGAATGAAGCATGGCAGAAAGCTGCGGGATCTCATGCCTTGCGGATGGCAGAAAGCCGCGAAGTGACCGAATCATACCTCCATCACCCAGAGCCAGAAGTCCGTTGTGCTGCAATCATGGCCCTCGGGCACCATTGGGGACCAGACCAGCAATTTCCGCAAATTTGTGAAAGACTTGTATTCGAGGATAGCAACGCAAAAGTTCGCAGTCTCGCACTGTCTTGTTTGGCCGGATGCTATGTGCAAACGGATGACACGCGTATCGGCGACCTCATAGCACAATTGGTCCTTAACGAATCGGAACCGCATACCATCCGCCTTGCAGCCTATCATGCCTTGCTTATGATACGGGGAATGCCTATCGAGGCATTGTCGGAAGCTATGTCGACACACTTTCGCTTTCCGGAAGATGTGGATTGGGCATTTGTGAAGAGAGAGTCGAAACGGGGACGCAGCTAGTATTAGTATTTAAGGGCAGTTGCCTTTGGCCGACCTTCGGAACGCATGGTATGCCGCAGGCCGAATCGTTTGACCTGCACTCCTTGCCAAGCTTCGTTTCCATAGGCATCAGAAAAGGCGTCGGGAACCGTTATCGATACAAATTCGACCTGGCAATGCCTCCTCGCGGTCGTCTGCGAAGGCTGTCGTGAATGAAAAATTGTTTTGGCCCCAACTGGCTATGCCTGCGACCGGCTAATTGGAATCGCCGCCCGGGATCGGGTGTGCGTCCTTCGCGGCGGCCTCTTCCTTCGGCTTCTCTTTTTTCTGGAACAGCTCGTCGTGGCCGAGGTGAATCTTCTGATACACGTCGTCGGAGATGACGTAGTACCAGTCGGCGAAGCGGGCGTTTAGCTCGGCCACCCGCTTCTGGCCGTCGGCGATTTTCTGCTCGTACTCGTCCTGTTTCCGCTTGTTCTCTTTTTCGATCCGCTCGCGCTCGGCGTTAGCAACGTCGTCGGCGGGCTCGGCCTTCGCTTCGGGCGCTTTGGCGGCATCGTCAGCAGGTTTGTCGGCCTCGGCCGGCTTGGCGGCGGAGTCCTCTGCGGGCTTTTCGGACGCGGCCTCCTTCTTGACCTCGGGGAGCGGTTCAAGCTGAGGCTTGGGGATGATGTTCGGATCGAACTCGGCCATCACCAGCAGATAACGGCTCGGACTGCCGCTCTTTTTTTCCTGTTTCAAGGCGTCGTTTTCTTCGCCGTCCTTCGGCTTTTCGGCCTTCTCGGTGGGCCCGCTGCCGGCGATCTGGCCGAATCGCAGCACGTAGTCCACGCCGTTTTTCAGGGCGATGCGGATCTCGCCCTCGTTCGAGTATAATTCGACCTGACCCTTGGTTAACTCGCCCCAGATGAATCCCTTGCGTAACAGCGCTTCTGCTGCTTCAGTGTTGTTCGTGAAATCGGCGGCTGCCTTCAGGTCGGCGCTCAGGCCGGCCGGCTTGCGGACCACATCAATGATTTTCAGATCGTCCAGTGCGGTCTTCAGTTCGTCGAGTTTTGCGGTGTTCAACTCTTCGTTGGCGGGCATCGGGACCGGTGTCCATCGGCCTGTGTTGGGATCGTTGGGATCGGACACGAACTTTTTATCTTCCAGAAGATTCCACTTCGGCGTAGCCTCGTCGTTGTATTCGATCTTGGTTTCGCCCCGCAGAATAACAGCGAAGTTCAGCGTGTCGAACGAATAGTCGCGGATCCACAGCCGCTGGATGTCGAAACTGTTGATGCCCAGCAGATTC
>CAYMQL010000513.1:0-2634 GCA_964392255.1 uncultured Planctomycetaceae bacterium
ACTGGCTATGCCAGTGCTTTGCTTGGCCGTTCACGGGAAACCGGGCACTGGCATAAGCCAGTGGCACCCAAAATTTTAACTGTGACAAAGCACTAAGGGTGCGTCGAAATTGCGTTTACGGGGGCGGCTGCCGGCTTGGACAGCTACGATTTGAACCCGGTCGGGCAAATCGGCAGGGGCGTCCAACCCATAAGCAATGGGTTTGATAAACCGCTTGGGCCAAGCCTACTTTTTCGCCTCGTACCGCTGCGGATTGCGATTGAACTCCGCTTGCGTGGCCGCGCTGGAAAACATGTAGAGGCGGCCGTTGTAGGTGGCGCAGAACGCCGACTGGCCCGGCACGGTTCGACCGGCTTCGACCGCCAAAACCGGATCGTTGCCCGAGCAGGCCGGCGCAAAGGCCTCGGGGTTGGCCAAAAACTGCTGTCGCTGGGCAGCGCCCGACAGGCGATAGATGCTCCCGCCATGCACGACCGTCCAACGCAAGTCGCCGCGCGTCCAGCGTCCTTGCGAGACCAAGGCCACAGGGCAGTAGCCGCCCAGGGCTATCGACGGCAAGCTGTTCTTGCGGTCGGTAGCCTCGGCCTGAGCCGGCATATCGGGCGTTACGTAAGCCGCCGCCTTGTTCTGCTCCAATTCGGCGGGAACCGCACCGATCGGATCGACCCGGTAAACGGCCAACGAAGCGTCGTTCCGTTCCGGCTCCTGGATTTCGCCCAGCGGGATCACTTCGCCCAACGAATCCGCCGTTGCGGTTTTAGCGTTGCGCGTCGGCCGCGACCCCGTAGCGGAATTTTTGCGGTTCGGCTCAGACGCTGTCGGATTGGCGTCGGGCAGGCCCGGCATTGACGAGTGGTCGGGCTCGGGCGGAAGCCCCGGCAATCCGCCCTCCGGCGGCGCGAGAGGCGGCGGACTGCCGCTTTCCGGCTGCGCGGGCAAATCCAACGAGCCGCCCGGCGTCTGAGGCGGAAGGATCGAGGGCAGAAGCCCCCCGCTGCCCTCGGGCATCGTCAATGGCATCTGCAACGGCGGCATCGGCTGCGGCGGCGGCAGAATCGCATCGTCCTCGAACGAGGGCAGGGCCTCGGCGGCGGGACGTCGTTTCTGAACCATCGTCTTCGGCAGCGGAATCGGCTCTTGCGCCGGCGGCGTCGGAAGCCGCTCTGCATTGATCGAACGGGGATTAACCTGCTCGGGATGCGACTCGCCCGGCCACTGGCGCCAGGTGGTGCGGTAGTAGCCGTAGCCCTCGGCATTAGGCATGCAGGCGCACGAATTGGTGCGCGGGTACTTCAATTTCGAGACGACCTCGGAGCCCAAGACCGTGGAGACCCCCAGGGTCAACAGCAGCCCGCCCAGTATGGCAGTGTGTCGCACCATAACATTTCGTCCTTTGCGGTTGACTGGTTCTGCCCGTGCAATGCCGCGATTAGTAGCTTCGCAGCCGGTTGTAGTTGCGGCCCATCGTCTGCATGCCGCGAATCGACGACGCGCCCAGCGACGACAGACCGAACAGCCGCTCGACCGGCGCCGTCACCTTCGCCAGGTAATTGGTGAAGGCGCTGACGTTGTCTTCGGCGATGAACACCCGGTCGCCGGGCAAAATCTGGTAGTTCGTATCCGACGCACCGCCCAACACGATCGCTTCGTAGTCGACCGGCAGAATCTGTTCGCAGCCCATCTCGGTCGGAGCGGGGCGGGCGATCCAAATCCGTTTGCTCGAAACCTGCGAAAGCCCGTTGACCATGCTCAGTGCGTCGAGCACCGTGTCGTTCCCGCTGACGGGAATCCGGCGGACGTTGTCGCCCAGGCCGGCGCCCTGCGTAATCACGTAAAACGACTTGCTATTGAACGCAATCACATCGACCGCCACCTCCGGCGAGTCGAAATACTGCGCTAAATGCTTCTGCAATTCTTGGCGGATCTCGGTTACGGTCTTGCCGGCCACATAGACCTGGCCATACTGCCGCAGATTGATCGTGCCGTCGGGAGCGACCATATATTGGCCGCTGATCGGCTGCGTGCCGGCCGCGCGGGCCAACTGCACCGAAACGTCCGGCTTGGTCAATACTTCCTGGAGCTTCTGGCTGATGGCCTCGGTGGACTCCTCGATGGTCATGCCGGCCACGCGGACCGACCCATAGGCCGGTCCGAGGCTGATGATCCCCTCGCCTTCGACCAAATAGAAGCCGTCGATCGGCTGATCGGGAATCGCGCCGAGCACCCGCACTTGCAGTACGTCGTAAATGTCGATCCGATACGGCGGAAGCGGCACCAGTTTGAGCATCTCGATCTGCAAGAAATCGGGCGGTTCGACCCGGTAGGTCGGCAGCGAAACCATCGCCTTTTCACGCGGCGGCTCCATCGCCGGCGGTACCGGCGGCTGCAGCGTGGCTTCATAGAAGTCGACGGCGTGGCAGCCCGTCAGGCCCAGCAACACGATGGCCGCCAACCAGGCCGACAGCAGCGATTTCGCGGCAATGCGAGTAGTGGTCATGACGAATTCCATCGAGGATCGGTTAATCTGGGGTGACTCGGGGTTGTGCGCAATCCCTACGCAAGGTTTTCCCAAATAACGCCGTCTGGATAATCGGCAAACTCTCCACCGGACTTTGGGGCGATTTGTCCAGAAGA
>CAYMQL010000514.1:0-768 GCA_964392255.1 uncultured Planctomycetaceae bacterium
GTGTCCAGAGGGATTGCCCCGCCGTCCTGGTTCAAGCGGAAGACTCGGCCTCGCCGCTGCCTCTCGGGCGTCTGTAACAAGAACGCCGCAAAGTCGGGCGTCATCGGCGTTAGCTCGTCGCGGCCGCTTTTCTGCGCTTCGCCCCTGATTCGGAATCGCGGCCGCCGGCCGGATAGATCGACGGCAAACGGGGCGTCGGCATCCCAAGACAGGGCCACAGACTCGCCTAGCCGCAAGCCGGAAAGCCATACGCCGGTCAGATACCGGACCCACTCGGCGGAATCCTTCGGCCGAACCCTTGGGACCGCGGCCAAAACGCGGTCGAATTGCTCGCCCAACAATGCCCCGCCCTTCATCTTCCGGCCCTTGGCCCCTCGTGGCATGACGATCTTGGGGACCGCTGCCAGCATTCCAACCGAAACGCCCCAAGAAAACGCCGCCTTGATCCCTCGCAGACTGCTGGCGAAGGAACTAAAGGGGGAACTAAAGGGGACGGGCGCATATACTGGGCGAAGGAACTAAAGGGGACGGGCGCATATACTGGCGACAATGGGAAGAGTCGGTTGTTTCGTTGGTTTTGCCTATAATTGGGCGGCCGCGAAGACGAAACGCTGGGGGCGGATAAGATGACAGTAACCGTTTCTGACACTTGGAAGTCCATATGGGAAACGCGGGCCAGCGCAAGCCCCAATACGTCTGGAGCAGCCCGCTACATGGTTCTGCGCGATCGAGACACCAACAACGACGGCACGCTCGAACAGCGGCTCT
>CAYMQL010000514.1:778-2632 GCA_964392255.1 uncultured Planctomycetaceae bacterium
TTGGAAGTCCACATGGGAAACGCGGGCCAGCGCAAGCGACAATACGTCTGGGGCGATCGCTACGTGGACGACCTGATTCTGTGCGCGATCGAGACACCAACAACGACGGCACGCTCGAACAGCGGCTCTACGCCATGCAAGACCCTTTGCTAATGCACGCCACCTCCGGCTCTTCCAAAAGGCTTGCAAGGACTCGTCAGGATGCGGAACTACCCGACCAAAATCACGCAGCACTCGTCCCAACCGGGCGCGGAAAAATCGCAGTTGGCGTTGCATCCACCGATTTCTTACCCGCTGGAAACCCAAGCCTTTTCACGGCGCACTGAGAAATACGGCCTATCCCTTCAACCAACCTTGCTCGATCTGTTCGAGGGTTTTGCCTTTGGTTTCGGGCACCCAGCAGGCGACAAAGAGCAGGGCCAACAAGCAGGTCGCGGCGTAGGTCCAAAACGTGGCCGCCGCGCCCCAGTTTTTGAGCATCCAGGGGAACGTCTGCGACACGGCGTAGCAGGCGATCCAGAGGCAGACCGTGGCGATCGACATCGCCCGGCCGCGAATCGACGTGGGGAAGATTTCAGAAATAATGACCCAAACCACGGGCCCCATCGCCATGGCGAACGCCGCCACGTAGCCTAGCACAAAAACCAGAATCCACGCGGGGTTGACGCCCTCGACGGCGAATGCCGCGCCCAGCAGGACCAGGAACAGGCCCATGCCGGCCGAGCCGATCAGCAAGAGCGGCTTGCGGCCCAGCCGGTCGACCGTCCAGATGGCCACCAGCGTAAAGAGCATGTTGACGATGCCGACGCCGACAGTGTCGCCGATGGCCTCGGTGGCCTTGACGCCCGCCGTCTTAAAAATCTCCGGCGCGTAGTACATCACCACGTTGATGCCGGTGATTTGCTGGAGCGCGGCCAGCACCAGGGCGATCACCAGCGGCACGCGCAGCCCCGGCGAAAACAGTTGCCCCAGCGTGCCGGTCTCTTTGGTCAGCACAAGCTCAATTTCCTGCATTTGGGCCGCGGCCTCTTCGCGGCCGCCGATGCGTTCCAGAATCGCGCGGGCTTCGTCCGCGCGGCCGTGTTCGGTAAGCCATCGCGGGCTTTCGGGCACGAGAAACAGCAGCACGAAGAACAGGCCGGCCGGCAACACCCCCGAGGCGAACATCCATCGCCAGCCCATCGCAACGTTCCATGTGTTGTCGCCCAGCTTGGCAATCAGGGCGTTGACGAAATAGACGATGACGATGCCCAGCACGATGGCCAACTGGTTGAGCGAAACCAACCGGCCGCGGCTCCGCGCCGGCGCGACCTCGGCGATGTACAAGGGCGAAAGCATCGAGGCCATGCCGATGCCCAATCCCCCGAGGGCCCGGGCGATGACGAATTGCGTGACGTTGGTCGGCAGCGCGGCGCCGATGGCCGAAACGGTGAACAGCACGGCCGACAGCAATAGCACTTTTTTGCGGCCCAGGGCGTCGCTAAGCACGCCGGCCCCCGCGGCCCCGAGAACGCAGCCCAACAGCGCGCACGAGGCGACCCAGCCTTTTTGGATCGCGTCCAGATCGAACCGTTCCTCCATGAATCCGATGGCCCCGGCGATGACCGCCGTGTCGTAGCCGAACAGCAGCCCGCCGAGGGCCGCGACCGACGCCAAAAGGTAAACATAGGCCATGCTGCCGCCGCGGTTTTCTACGGGTTGGGACATGTTTTTGGTTCCTTGCGTGCCTGGACGGCGAACGATCGCCGGTCTAGCGAGAAAAGGGCCGAGTAATGTTCTCGGCATCGTATCAGGCCGCGCCGGGGCTTGACAAGCGGTGCTTCTGGGTTCAAGCTCCACATATTATGTACTCCT
>CAYMQL010000515.1:0-2050 GCA_964392255.1 uncultured Planctomycetaceae bacterium
CTGGCATAGCCAGTGGCACTCAATTCCAAAATCAAAGGTTGACAAAGCACTAGTCTTTCTTCTTCCGATCCAAATGGCCCGATTTGCTGATCGCCAGCCAGAGGCGCAACCCCAGGGCGATGCTTACCACGGCCGCGGCCAGGCCCGGCGCGGAGAGCCCCGGCAAAAAAATCGGAAAATGCACCAACGGCGGCACGTTCCGGCTCAACAGCAGCGCCGAGCCGACGAACAGCGCGCTGGCCAACATGCCCAGCACCAGCCGGTTCACTGAAGGCTCCAGCCCGCGATGGTCCAGATGAATATCGAACCGTCCGCCCTGCATCTGCTCCAAAATATCGGCGATGCCTTGCGGCAAAATATCGACCAGATGCTCCAACTCTGCATAGAGCCGGTGCAGCTTGCGCAGCCGCCGCCGCGGCGAAAATCGACGCCAAAGCAGCTTGCTGCGGTACGGCCGGATCATCTCGACCAGATTAAACTTCGGACTGACGAACCGCGAAGTCCCTTCGAGCGTCACCAGCGCTTTTAGCAGCATGATAATCCGCGCCGGCAGCATGATCTGATAGCGGCGGATCTGCTCGACCATCTCATTGAGCGCCCCGCTCAAGTCGAACTTGTCCAACGACTGCGTCGCGTAGTAAGAGAGGAATTCGGCCACGTCGAGGCTCAATGCCGAGCGGTCCAAATCGGCCGGCGTTTTGCCAAGCCGCAAAATCATTGCCGTCATGTGTTCTGCGTCCAGATTGCTCAACGCAACCAACAACTCGCCGACATCCTCGTGCATCCGCTCGTCGATGCGGCCCACCATGCCGCAATCGATCAGGCCGATCCGACCGCCTTCAAGCACAAACAAATTGCCCGGGTGCGGATCGGCGTGATAAAAACCGTGGTCGAAGATCATCTTCAAGCAGACGGCCGCCCCGCGCTGTGCCACCTGATCGGTATCGACCCCCGCCGCGGCCAACCGCTCCGTCTCCGAAAGCTTGATCCCGTCCAAAAACTCCATCGTCAGCACTCGGCGAGTCGACAGCGCCGGATACGTCCGCGGAAAATGAACCGTCGGATCGTCGCGAAAATCGTGGGCGAACTGCTGGATGTTCCGCTCCTCGCGGCCGAAATCCAGCTCGCGCCGCATCGACCGCTGATACTCCGACGCGATGGCCGCGGGCCGATAGTTGCGGAACTCGGGCACCATCTCGGCCAGTTGCGCCAAGCCGGCCAGAATATCCATGTCGACCGCCACGCGGCGCTCAATGTCGGCATGAAGCACCTTGACGACCACGGCCTCGCCCGAGAGGAGTTTTGCCCGATGTACCTGCCCGATCGACGCTGAGGCCATCGCCTCCGGCTCGAACTCGGCAAAAAGCTCCTCGATCGGCCGGCCGAGTTCCGACTCGACGAGTTTGCGAATCGCCTCCGGCGGATCGGCCGGGGCGTCGGCCTGCAAGTGTTGAAACTCCTCGGCCAGCTTGACGCCCACAAGGTCGGGCCGTGTACTCAATATTTGCCCAAGCTTGATGAACGTCGGCCCCAGCTCGGCCATGGCCAGCCGCAGCCGGGTTTCCCAGGGCATCCTCGCGATGGCTGCACCGCCGGGCGCCTTCAACAGGTCCTTCGTAAAATCCGGCCCAAAGCGTCCGATCCACGCCGCCAGTTCATACTTGCTCAACACCGACAGTATTTCGTACCAGCGGCCCAGGTGGTGATAGATTTGCGGGATCGAGCTGAGCTTCATGGCACGACCGCTTGGCATAATATTTGTGGATTCCGTACCTTCAAATGTAGCTTGCCCTAGGGCCGCCGGCCAGCGGCCGCCATCCCCCATTTCTCGCCGCCGTTAAGCTGGCGAACCTGTTTGCCGCGTGTATTTGGGCCGTTCGATGCCGCAGACCCATTTCATGCCGGGCGGGTCGCCTTGTTGCCGAGAACCGAATTGCCGCACAATGCAGGCTCACTGCCGTACGGCCCGCTCCGCGACGCGAGACAGGCCCATCCGCTTGTGGATCCCAAACGACACTCAGGTCGCACGCCCGCGTTTTCCTATCACCCG
>CAYMQL010000515.1:2060-2609 GCA_964392255.1 uncultured Planctomycetaceae bacterium
CTATTTTACCAGCTCGATTGAAGAGTGACAAAGCGGGCGCTATAATGCCGATATTCGAGGTTGTCAATGAACTTTGCCGCAGTCAACAAGGAGTCGATTCCATGAGACGTGTCGAGATCAACAGCGGTGTTGTTGTTTTTTTAGCCGCGGCGTTTTTGTCGGCGGCGTCGTTTCAGGCCCGGGCGGACGAACCATCCGCAACCGTCTCTGAAACGTTCGACAATGCGGATCGGCCGAAAGTTCACGATGAGACAAACGGCGACTTCACCTTCCGCATATTGCATCCCTGGAACTACGACAAGCCGCAAAATGCAGACCGGTTGTATCCGCTGGTGATCTACCTGCATGGCTCCGGCACCAAGAAGCCGATCAGTTGGCTGCCCAGTTTCGGATATGGCAACGACAGTTCCGCGTCGATCGCTGCGCAGAAGCAGCCTCCGTGTTTCGTTTTCGCGCCGCTTTTTGAACGCGGCAAACGCCCCGACGAATTGAAAAAAACACCGCACGACAATAACGCAGCGGATGAAAAGCGTCCAGAAACGGCAAAGG
>CAYMQL010000516.1:0-2606 GCA_964392255.1 uncultured Planctomycetaceae bacterium
CAATACGCATGATGGGTCAACCCCGTTCACGGGGTTCCTGTTTGTTTGACTGCGACTGGGCAAATGAAATGGCATCGAGATGAGGCCCGTGAACGGCTCGTTGTTACACACAAGTTGACTGTGGTTGGCAGTTCCGCAGAAAAGTTCGACAATAGCCCAGCAGAGTTCACTGCTGGTCAGCGTTCCTCCTTCCGCCTTCCTCCTTCCCTCTTCCTCTTTCCCCCAAAATTCCCTGGAAATTGGGCCACGCCCTGTGCTACACTTCCACCCCATGCCGCAACAAAACAAAAAAACTCACGTCAAAAAACGAAAATCCAAAACTCCGCGCCGTCGCAAAACACCGCCGGCGCCCGATGTCGCCGTCCCGCCCATCCCAGACATGCCCCACTGGATTCCCACCGACGACCGTTGGCGCGACCTTCCCCAAAGCATCCGCGATGCCGTGCCCCGAATCCTCGCCCCCGCCTATCGCCGCTTCGTCCTCGACGCCCCGGGCGAGCTCGAACGCTCCGTCGGACTCACCCTCGTCCATCTCACTTGGCTCGAACTCTGCGATCAAATCCAAATCGCTGCCGCCGCCGACCCCAATTCCCTCGAAGCCATCCTCAAAAATCCCGAGGACATGCTCGATCGCCATCTTCGCCTGACCACCGTTAAATGCCAGACCGCCGAACTCCTCTTGAAGCTCCATCTCGTCCAAAATGCACTCGACCGCCCCCCTACCCCATCGCTTCCCTTGCTAACACCACCAAACCCTGAGCTCAAAATTGGAAATCCAGCAACTTGCTGACCAACTCGACCACCCCGCGCTGCGACTGCTCGCCCTGCGCCCTCGCCTCTTCGCCCGCCAGGGCCACATCGCCGCCGGTTGGCGCCGTCGCAACGGCAAATCCTTCGGCCCCTACTATCGCCTCAGCTACCGAGAAGAAGGCCGCCAACGCTCGATCTATCTCGGCCGCCCCGGCGAATTGGTCAATCGCGTCCGCCGACAACTCGACGCCCTTCAGCAGCCGCTGGCCGAGCGCCGGGCAATCCGCCGCCTCCAGCGCCAAGTCCGTATGTCGCTGCGTCTCGAAAAGCAACGTCTCAACGTCCTGTTGCGCCCCTACGGCCTTCGCCTGAAGGGTTTTGAGGTCCGTGGCTGGCGATTTTCTCCATTGCGCGGTTTCCTGCCCCGTCGCCGTCGCATGTTGCCGCAGATCGCCGTCCCCAAACCGAAGCCGCATATCATGCACCCCAACCGCGACCCGCCTCCCGTCCGGCTCCCCCGCTACCTCAAAGCCCGAGACAGCAAGTCCTACGCAGACGGAGCCGCATGATGAAAAGATGCCGCAAAACTTCCGACCCCGTTTCCGCAGCCTCCCCCCTGCCCCGCCGTTTACTTCCGAAACAGATCGGCATGGGAGCCGGTTCGAATCAGATTCCGAGCTTTTTGAACATGTCGTCAGCGTCCTTGCAGACCGTCAAGTTCTTGAGGCAGTATGTGTCGTCCAGAGTCCCTTGCGATTTGTCTAACACGTCCTGATACAGCTTTCGCAACTCGGCCGTCATCCGCTCGTGCCGAAAGACGTCGGCGAAGCGTCGCCGGCCCTCCTGCCCCATTTGATCGCGCAAAGCCGCGTCGGCCGCCAACATCTTCATCGCTAAGGCCAACCCGTCAACGTCCCGAGGAGAAACCAAAAAACCCGTCTCGCCCGAAATCACGACTTCCCGCGCGCCGTCGACGTCGTAGCTCACGGCCGGCTTGCCCGCGATCAGCGCCTGGGGCAGCACCCGCGCGAGCCCCTCGCGCAGACTCGCATGGACGACCATGTCGGCCGCAGCCAAAAGCTCGGGTATTCGCTCCGGCTTTACCAATCCGGTGAATTGAAAGTGTCCGGCCAGTCCCGCCGCTTCGATCTGACGCTCGAGCCGCTCGCGGAAGATGCCGTCGCCGACAAAAAGAAACCGCACGTTCGGCGCGGCGTCGACCACCTGCCGCGCAGCCCGAATCACATCGTCGTGGCCCTTGAGCTTGAACAGCCGGGCGATCTTCGCGATCACCACATGCTCCGGCCGATAGCCCAATTCTTGCCTGACCCGCTCCCGATGCACGCCGCAACTTAAAAACGGATCGACCTCCATGCCGCTGTAGATGGTCGTGAACTTTTCGCGCGGCGCGACGCCGGCCTCGACCATCAGGTCCGTCATCGCGTCGGCCACGCTCACGATCGCATGGCAGCGCCGCGCGGCCCAGCGTTCGCAGGCCTGAAACAGCAGCCGCGCCCCCCTGCCCTGGTACGGATGGAACGGCGCGCCGTGCACGGTATGAATCACCGCCGGCACGCCCAACGACCACGCCGCCGCGCGGCCCAGCACGCCGCCCTTCGCGCTATGCGTATGAACCACGTCCGGCCGAAAACGCCGCAGCGCGTCTTTGATCCGCCGGTAGCTCACCGCATCGCGCCAAGGATGAATCGGCCGCCGCAGCGCGTCGATCACTTCCAGCGACATCCCCCCTGCCCTGCCGGTAAACAAGGCCGGTGCAAGTTGTTGAAAGCACCCGGAGGGCCGTTGCGGCAAAATTGACCAGTCCCCGTTTACGGCCCCGCCCCGCGCCCGCGCCA
>CAYMQL010000517.1:0-2604 GCA_964392255.1 uncultured Planctomycetaceae bacterium
TCGAGGCCGTCGAAGCCCCGGACGACGAAACCCGCGCGGCCAAGTTCAAGGACCATGCCCGGCAAGTGCGCAACCACATCGCCAACCTCAGCCGAAAGTCGTATTTCGAGCAATTCGACTTTACGCCCGAGTTCGTCGTGCTGTTTTTGCCCGGCGAGGTGTTTTTCAGCGCGGCGTTGGAGAACGATCCGGAACTGATCGAACTGGGCGTCCATCAAAATGTCATCATCGCCACTCCGACCACGCTGATCGCGCTGTTGAAGGCCGTGGCCTACGGCTGGCGTCAGGAACAACTGGCCGAAAACGCCAAAATCATCAGCGAACTTGGCCAGGAGCTCTACAAGCGGCTGTCGAAAATGGGCGAACACATGCAGAAGCTTGGCAAGGGCCTCGCCGCGGCGATCAACGCCTACAACGGCACGGTCGGGTCTTTGGAATCGCAGGTGATGGTCAGTGCCCGACGATTCAAGGACATGGGCGCGTCGCCGGTCGGCAAGGAGATCGAAGAAATGCCGCAGATCGAGACCTCGGCCCGGCTGCTGCAAGCCCCCGAACTGCTTCAAACGCCCGACGTGCAAGCCGACGGCCCCTAATGGGGACTGTCCCAATTTTCGTGTCAGCGAAAATGAGACTGTCCCCTTTGCCGGGAATCCCCTAATGCCCGGCCGGCGGACTTTCGCCGTAAATCCCCGCGCAAGAAGTGTACGTATATACTCCTTTTGTCTGGCATGTGCGGCGAAAGCCGCTTTGTAACCCCGTTTTTCCGCCGCATTTTTGCCCGCCCACGCTTGCGAAGCGACATTTTCCGCGCTTTTTCCGCCGATACGGGGTCTTTTTCGAGCTAGGGTTTCGTGAGGGTTGATTCGCAGACGGCGTTGTACCCCCTAGCAAAAGGACACGGCAATGACGACCCTGATGGCGGAAGGCCTCGAACAGTTGGAGCAGGAGTTTGCAGCGGCGCACATTCCGACCGATGAGCCGGGCTTCTACGAAGACCGCGCGTTCATTCGCCGCGAACAGCAGGTGCCGTACTATCTCGACAACTACGCCCGATTCGTCCAGTGGCGCAAGCTCGACATCCGCTATGTCGAGAAAGTCGAGCCGGTGGTCCACGTCGTCGCCGAAGAGGTCCAATTGGCCCTGAAGGCCGACGGCACTCAAGACGCCCATCTCGAAGCGCCGCTGGTCATGTCGCGGATGCTCGAGCGCGAGGGCATTTGGAATTACGTCGCTTGCGGCGCGCTGACGATCAACTTTCCGCCCAACTCCGGCTTCGATCCGTTTTCGTTCCCGGCCATCGATCTGCGCGGCCGCACGCCGTTCGATTCTTCCTACCGCTGGGTCGTTGCGCCGCCGTTCCAAGTGATCGACGTATCGCTTCGGGCTTGCCGCTATCCGTATCCTTTCATGCACCTGTTGCCGCCGATCGTCTGGGCGACCGAGACCGAGACGACCGTCGGAACGCCCGCCGACATCTTCAGCGAGAAGGCCCTGCAAGAAATCCAACAGCAGGGCATGTCGGTCGAAGACGCCTTGGACCGCTACCTGCCCGACTATCGCAACGGCATTGCTCCCGATTTTCCCGCGCGCATCGTCACCTGCCTCGACACGCAACTAAAATACGTGCCGACCAGCGTGATGATCTCCGAAGACTCGCTCGAGCAATTCAAGGGTTTTCAGAGTCAAGGCCTTTCGGCGGCCCAGCTCTACAGCAAGAAAATCCGCCCCCGGCTGAGCTAGCCGACGCCGCAGACGTGCGTTGCCAGCAAGTCGGTTCTTTCCGAGCGGTTGCGGCCCATCGCGGAAGCGGCTACCATTTTCATCTGGCTGGATTAAGCGGCGGGCCGTCGCGATTTCGTGAGCCGTGTTGTGCGCCCAACGAGTAAAATTGCCCGGATCGCAGTTTTTGCTGTTTTTTGAAATGACCGATGAGCGGCGAATTTAACCTAAAGTGCCCTGTGCCATTGGCCAATTACGACACCGTGCAAATGGCGCACGGCGGCGGCGGACGGCTCATGCGCGAGCTCATCGAAGGCGTCTTCCTGCCAGCCTTCGCCGCGACCTTCCCTCGCCCTTCGGGAGAAGGCCAGGGTGAAAGCCTCTCCTCTCTCCCCTCTCCCCTCTCCCCTATCCCCTCTCCCCCCCACGACTCCGCCGTCCTGCCCGCTCAGACCGCCCGGTTGGCTTTCACCACCGACAGCTACGTCGTGCATCCGCTCTTTTTCCCGGGCGGCGACATCGGCCGGCTGGCCGTCTGCGGAACCGTCAACGATCTGGCGATGGCCGGGGCGAGGCCCGATTGTCTTAGCGCCGGTTTCATTCTCGAAGAGGGCCTGTCGTTCGACGTGCTGCGCCGCGTGGTGAGCTCGATGGCCGAGACGGCCCGCGCCGCCGGCGTGCGAATCGTCACCGGCGACACCAAAGTGGTCGATCGCGGCAAGGCCGACGGCATTTTCATCAACACGTCGGGCGTCGGCTGGATTTCGCCCGGCGTCGAGATTTCGCCTGCCCGAGTCGTAGCGGGCGACGCGATTCTGCTCAGCGGCGATCTCGGCCGCCACGGCGTTGCGATCATGTCCGTCCGCGAGGGCCTTCAGTTCGAAG
>CAYMQL010000518.1:0-2600 GCA_964392255.1 uncultured Planctomycetaceae bacterium
CCAGGCCTTCGGGTACAACGTGCACAGGTGCTGCATGGCTGTCGTCAGCTCGTGTCGTGAGATGTCGCGTTAAGTCGCTTAACGAGCGAAACCCTTGTCGCTAGTTGCCAGCGGGTAAAGCCGGGGACTCTAGCGAGACTGCCGGTGTTAAACCGGAGGAAGGCGGGGATGACGTCAAGTCCTCATGGCCTTTATGACTAGGGCTGCACACGTCCTACAATGCCACGCACAAAGGGAAGCAAACTCGTGAGAGTAAGCAAATCTCAAAAAACGTGGCCCAGTTCGGATTGCAGGCTGCAACTCGCCTGCATGAAGCCGGAATCGCTAGTAATCGCAGATCAGCTATGCTGCGGTGAATGTGTTCCTGAGCCTTGTACACACCGCCCGTCAAGCCACGAAAGCGGGGAGCATCCAACGTCGCCGAGCTAACCGAAAGGAAGCAAGCGCCTAAGATGAGCTCCGTGATTGGGACTAAGTCGTAACAAGGTAGCCGTAGGGGAACCTGCGGCTGGATCACCTCCTTTCTAAGGATTTTTGATCCCTGAGTCGATGGCGACATCGCTCAGCAGAAATTGTGGAGCCAGTGCTTCAACAGGAGAACTCGCGAGAACCTCGGTTCTCAAAAGTTCTGATTGAGGGCGTCACGCCAAATCAAAAACAAACACGGCCCGGCCGGGATCTCACCCCGCCGGGCCGATGCTTTTTCTTGCTCGGATAACTTGATTCGAGGCGGCTATTTAATGGAATGAGTACCTGCCTCCAATTCCTCATAGACCTTGATCTCGCGGCGATACTGCTGCATCATTTCGCGATAGGAACGGCCTACCTCTCGGCGTTGCCCGGCCGACAAATCCGCGCGCCGTTCGATTTCCGCCAAACGCCTCTCCAAGTTGGCCAACTTCGCCTTGGTTTGTTCATACCCTTGCGGGCTTAATCTCGCTACCATAGGATTACCTCCACTACGCCTTTGGGGCAGCCGTTTCGATCCGTCCCGAAATCGTCCGCAGCCCATCGTTCCAAATCGGCATCATCCGCCGCAATGAGGATTTGAAGGAAAGGCCACGTCAGTTCTCCCTCGAACATCGTCTTCTGCCGGTTCTCATCCCGTGGCGGTAGCAAGACAACATCGACGTCATTGGGGTTTGATTTCTCTGTCACAAAGCTGCCGTTGATGATAAGCCGTCGAACGTCGTGTTGTTTTGCCCAGGCAATCAATTCCATCAATTCACGCATTTCCACTTCCCGTTCCGGCGACCCATGGCCGAAGCGGTCGACAATTTCCTCGACAGAAGCGGGGTGTATTCCTCGCGGCAGATTCCCAGACGCGTCTAATGGCGGCAACATTATATCCCTTTTATATTATATCCAGGTGGACCAATACCGGCCAGACAAAACGGGGGCGCTCCGGCAGGCATCTCCGCCCGAATCACGCCGCAAATGGCCGCCTCGTTTTCTTCAAAGAGATGCAGCACACGATCCGACGGCAACCTGAGGTAATCGACCAACACACTGGTGTCGACGAGAATCATAATGAAGGGCATCTGAAAGCGCCCTCGTAAGGAAGCAAGGGTGCAAAACGCCTAACCGCCTCCCGAACGACTGCCGATGGCGAACTGATTGAGGGCGTCACGCCAAATCAAAAACATGCCACGGCCCGGCCGGGATCTCACCCCGCCGGGCCGTTGCTTTTTCTTGTCGCTTCGAGGTGTCGACGTGTTTCGGCGGGGTCAGTGTGAGATTTGAGTTGCGGAAATGAAAGTGTGCATGATTTCGGCCGGAATCCGCATCGGCTTGCCTGTGGCGTAGCTGACGAACGCCCAAGTCGTCTCGGCCTTGGCCAGCACGATGTGGTCGGCGCGGCGGACGATTTTATACGCGCGGGTCGAGGTGACCTTTTTCATGTCGGCCACGTGGGTCTGCACGATGATTTCGTCGCCGGCCAGCGCCGGCCGCAGGTATTCGATTGTGTGCGATCGGGCGACCCAGCCGCAGCCGAGTTGCAGATACCGCTGCGGCGTCCAGCCCAGCGCGGCCGAATGGGCCAGCGCGGCCGACTGCATCCAGGCGACGTAGACGACGTTGTTGGCATGCCCCTGCTCGTCGATTTCGTCGTCGGCGACGGTATGAAAGTACTCGTAAACGTTCGTCATGCGTGAAATCGTTCTCGTTTCAAAGTTCATCCGCATTGGATGCTTATGGTACGCCGTAACGGTCGGGCTGGCAACGCCCGGCACAAGTGCCGGGGCTAAACGGGAATTGGGGAAATACTCGCCGACGTGCCGTCGGCGGCTAAACCTCTCCCCTCTCCCCTCTCCCCTCTCCCCTTGATACAATGCCGTTCCATGAAGCAATTCGACACGGTTGCCATCGTCGGGGTTGGGCTGATCGGCGGATCGATCGGGATGGCCCTGCGCCAGAAATATCTGGCGAAAAATGTCGTCGGCATCGGCCGGCGGCAGGCCAGTCTTCGTATTGCGCGCCGCATGGGCGCCGTCACCCATACGACGATCGACCTGGCCAAGGGCGTCGCCGACGCAGAATTGGTCGTCGTCTGCACGCCGGTCGGGCAGATTGTCGACCAAGTGCACGAGGCGGCGGAA
>CAYMQL010000519.1:0-2585 GCA_964392255.1 uncultured Planctomycetaceae bacterium
TTTTATTCTCGTCCCAAAGGTTGATTTGCGTCACTCCGGTCGTTTTGGCCGAGACCTGGATTTGCGTGGGCGAAAGAGGCGTCAGCTCCAGAATGTCGGGATTATTGACCTGGGCCTGCGGTATCTTCTGGTCCATCGTCAGAATGCGGCTCGTGTGGATCGTCATCTCGAGCCGTTCGTTGGACGACTGAACCTTATAGATGATCGACGAAGGCGTCGAAGACGTCTCGCCCAAGACCGAAGCCGAAAAACCGGCAAACGCCAACAGCGGCATGAACAACCGCAAGAGAAATCGCGTGCGCATCCTTGCATTCCTTGCAAATGTCCGGGCGTTCCTTGCCCGAAACTTAGGTCGTCCTTGAATATCCTTTACGGCTTGGCCGCGTCCTTCGCGGGCTCATTCTTCGGCTGCGCCGGTTCCAGCGCGGGTGCGGCGTCCGGTTCATTCTTCGACACCGGACCAGCGGCCAGCGTGGTCGTCTTCCATCCGCCCGACGATTGCGACGCGCCGGCGGCGTTCTCGCCGCCTTCAAACTCCACCTCTTGCACCTCGCCCGGCTTGATCACCCGCATCGTCCAAATCTGCGGCGGAGCCGCCGTTTGCGTTGCGGCCGCGCCGGCATCGAGCTTGCCCTTGGTCGACTGAAGAAAGTCGATAAAGCCTTTGGCTTTTTCGTTCAATTCTTCGGTAGCCGAGCTGAGCAGGCTCTCTTTGTCGCGATCAGACTTCACTACGACGCTGCCCAACAACTCGGAAGGCTTGGCCTCGATGTTGGGCGGTTGCTGGTCGTCCTCCGAGCTCCGCATCACCAGATTGATGATGCCCATTTGAGTGGCGAGCATGATCTGCGCCGCCTGCGTAGGCGTCACCAGCAGCGAAATCGTCTTGGCTGCAATCGACTTGCCCGCCCCTTCCTTCTCCTTCTCCAAGTCGACCACGTCGTTGACGGCAAAGACCTTGATATCTTGAAGAATCGTTCGCGTGACGGTTTCCGGAATCCCGCGATTCGCGTCCCGAACCAGATGAACCATCACATCGACACGGTCGCCGGGCAAAATCAGACTGCTGCCGCCGCTGACCAGATCGACCTTGACGGGCACGACCCGATAGCCTTTGGGAATTAAGGCCGTGGCCCCCTGCTGGCTGGCGCCCTTGCCGAGCAGCTTGTTTTCGAGGATCGGCTCGCCGGCGTACAGTTTCGTCCGGGCGCGGCGGCCTTCCACGTCTTCAATCCGCGTGATTGCTCCGGCTGGAATCTTATCCTTCGGCCATTGCTCCAACTTCAGCACTTGCGAACTGAGCAGGTCGCCGAGCGCAACGTCGGTCATGGCGACGAAGATCGGCTGCGTTTCGCCCAACGCACCGCTGGGCTCGGCGTGCCGCTTGGCCATCACCTGCGTAATGCCGATCGAAGCCACCAGGCCGCAGCCTAGGGCCAACAGCAACAAGGCAAGGGATTTGGGTCGCATGGGCTTCCTGTCTGACGGATCGTTCGCCGCTACTGGACCGTCTCGCGACGCATCACCGTACTCGCGCTCAGTTGTGCATTACTATTCAGGAACATCGGGGCCGGCAGCCAACTGACGTTTGCAAACGGAATGCGCACCGTCACGGTAACCGGGTCTCCATATCCGGCCGAAGTCGGTTCGGCAGGGATTGTCGTTATGGTCGCTCCCGCAATGCCGGCGTTTTGCAAGTAATTCGTTACGGTTGCTTGCACCAAGCCGGCCGTCGGCGTCGGCGAATCCAACACGGCAATCCTCGCTCCTTCTCGCGACGCATTCGTCAAAACCTGTTGGACCATGATCGCACGGCCGAACTCGATCATGCCGAACACCATCAGGAAAAACAGCGGCGCCACCAGCGCAAATTCAACGGCAGCAGCGCCTTGTCGGTTTCTTCGGCATGGTCGGCAAGCCTTCTCTAGCTTTACCGCCGTCGCCGAGCCAATTTGTCGATCGCGCTTCGTTGATTCCACCCCAAAATCGCGGAAAGTGCGCGTTGCAGAAAAGATAGGCAGCTTCATAGCAACATTCCCGCCCAGGCAAAATAGGCAATTGAGCCAATCGCGATTGGAATTCCATACGGCAACAGAAGCATGCTGCTCTTGCGCTCCGCGGCAATCGTGGCAAGCGTGTTGGGATCGCGCACTTCCATGATTTCGCCCGCGATGACCCAAAACTGATAGAAGTGGTGCTGCCAGTCGCGGCGCCACAGAACCATGCCGATCGCGATGATCCCGCCGATCACCGCCGAGACGCAAAACGCCAGCACCGTGGTGGTCGACCACATCCAAGCGCCGACGCCCGCCAGGAGTTTCACGTCGCCGGCGCCCATGCCGCCGATGGCATAAGCCGGCAGCAACAGCAACAGACCGACGACGGTTCCCAGCAGACTCCACCCTAAACCTGCCCAGCCGAAATACGCCGCGCTGTAGACCCAGCCGCTCAAGACCAACGGAAACGTGATCCAGTTGGGCACCTTCAGCTTCCAGCCGTCGATTGCTGCGGCGACGACCAGGACGACGCTAAGCAGCCAAACGGGCCAGTTGTCGGTCAGGAACGCGGGAAAGCACGATGCTCCA
>CAYMQL010000520.1:0-2575 GCA_964392255.1 uncultured Planctomycetaceae bacterium
ACTTACAGACGGCGTAACCGACCGAATTGGAAACGGCATTGAGTGGCACCCAATCGTAAAATCAAGTGCCACCCAATCGTAAAATCAAAGAGAGCTGTTGCCGGGCGTCCGGATCGCTTTGGGGGCTCGAATGCGACGGGATATTCTTGCATTGGAATGCAAGAATATGAGACAAACCGAGGGGGGGGTTGCTTGTCGCGATTGCCGGTGCTAATCTACGGACGTTCGGGCGTCGTTTTTTCTTTCCGGTCGGATGCGTTGTTCTTTTTTTGCGTTTTCTTGTCCTGTGGGAGGGCTCCTCCCATGACCACCTTGCGACAAGTCATGCTGATGGCCGAGGTGCCGCAGGTCCTCGAGGGCATCCGGCGGTATGCGGCGTCGCGCGATCATTGGTCGCTCTGTGTGAATAGCCGGCGATTCGTGTCGTTGCAGATGCTCCGATGCTGGAAAGGCGACGGCATTATCTTTCGGAGCTCCGACCGCGCGACGATCGAGGCGATTCGCCGAAAGCGCGTGCCCGCGGTCGATACCAACTGCGGCGTGGTCGATCACGGGTTTCCTTTGGTCTATGCCGACGACAATCGGATCGCCGAGTTGGCGGTGTCCCATTTTCTCGAACAAAAATTCCAGAACTTCGCCTTCTGCGCCATCGAGAATCCATATTGGGTGCAGTGGCGACGCGAGGCCTTCTTGCGCGAGTTGAAACGGCTGGGCTGCCGGGATCGCGTGAGCTTGTTCGGTCAACCGGCCGAAAGAAGCTGGAAGCGGCAACAACGCGATTTGGCCGAATGGGTTGTTGCGCTGCCGAAGCCGGTGGCGATTTTGGCCGCCAACGACGTGAACGCCGCAAGACTGATCACGGCTTGCAATGCCGCAGGCGTTCGGGTTCCCCAAGACGCGGCCGTTCTGGGCGTCGACAACGACGAAGTGCTATGCGAGCTGACGACCCCGCGTCTTTCGAGCATTGCGAAGGATATGGTTTCGACCGGCTATCAGGCCGCCTCCTTGCTGGACGAGTTGATGGCCGGAGGCGCCGCCCCGCGAGACGTGGTTCCCGTTCCGCCGCGCGGCGTCGTCGCGCGGCAATCGACCGACGCGATGGCCGTCGACGACGGCGATGTGTTTCGAGCCGTACGATTCATCCGGGAGCATGCCTGCGAAGGAATCGATACGGCCGACGTTCTCAGGGCGCTTTCCATCTCGCGCACCACGTTGGAACGCAAGTTCGCCGTCTGGCTGCAAACAACGCCCCGACAAATCATCACCCAAGTGCGAACGCAACGAGCAAAAAGCCTTTTGACCGAGACGGATCACAGCATCAAACGGATTGCCCAACTCACCGGCTACTGTACCCCGTCGCATCTGACGGTGGCTTTCAAGCGCGAGACCGGCCTGACGCCCGGCGAATATCGCCAGCAAGCCCGCGGTCGCTGAGCCTTCTCGACGGCAGAACTCTCGAACCGACAGACCGCTGTCGGTCCAAAGGCGGATGGCCTTCTCCCAAAACGCCCTCGCCTCTCCCCGCCTCGATATTTTCGACCCGTTCGCGCGGAGGCTCCTTGGATTGCCAAGAGGCCAAGATACCACGCGCCTCAGAACAGGTCACCCACGCTTGCCGGAAGGACACGGATAACCGCCGGCGCCCTGCTTGATTTTTGTCCGCTTCGCCGCCAAGGGAGACAGTCCGATTTTCGCTGTGAACTTTGGAAATTGAGACCGTCGCCTGTGAACGGCTACCCTGAGCCGCCGCGGGCTGGTCGCTGACCAATAATCGCGTCGGTCGCTTTCTCTGTCGGCGGGCAGATGCCTGTCAGATGAATTAGCCCCCCTCTTTTGGACGAAGGCGGGCCATTGATTCGCTGCACCAACATGATAGACTGAATAATAGGGGGGGAAACGCCCCGGGACGGTTCGACGAAGTCCTTTTTGGCCCCGTTCTGCGGAACGCCGCGCATCGAGATGCCGATGCCGGTTGTCAGCACATTGGGGGCCTATAGATGCTTTCGTCTGCGAGTCATTCCCATGACAGTTCCGATCAAATGCCCCAAGGGACACTGGTACATGCCGGACCCTTCGGGCAAGCCGACGACTTGTCCGAAATGCGAGGCGCTTGCCCGGATGCCGCGCAAGACCGTCTCGGACGATGACGTTCTTGCCATTCTCGACTCGCCCGCCCAAGTCGATCCGACGGCCGAAACGCCGGAAGACACGGGCCACTCGCACACGTCGTTGCATCGCCGCAAGAAAATCTGCCCAACGTGTTCCTATGAAACATCGCTATCGTTCGGCCATTGCCCGCGGTGCGGCGGCCCGTTGAAGGTTGCGTCGATCGATCTCTGAAATCCGTCTGTTCAGGTTTGCTAATAGCGGCTTGCATGCGGCTAATGGTCGGATAGCTTTCAGCGATCCGCCTTCAGGTTACAGCAGTTAGAATCGTAGAATCGTAGGGTGCGTGCTTGCACGCACGCAGTTCATGCGACACTTTCGCAAGTTGGCCATCGTTCCCGCGTGCGTGCAAGCACCCACCCTACGGTAGACTTATGGGCCGTCCGCTATCAGCGTTCAGCTTTCCGCC
>CAYMQL010000521.1:0-2575 GCA_964392255.1 uncultured Planctomycetaceae bacterium
GACGTGCGGCCGCAGTTCAATGTGTATCGGCTGACGTATCCTTCGCCGGTCACAACGCCGCTTGCACAGAACAACACCGTGCCGGCCGATTATTATCTGCCTAAGGGCATCGGGCCGAACGATCCGAAGCGGCCGGCGGTGATTTGTCTGCCGATTCTCGACGGCAACGAACCGCTGACGGACCTGATGTGCTCGACGTTGGCCGCCCGGGGCATCCCGGCCATCTCGTTCAAGTTGCCGTACTATGGCCCGCGCGGAACGGCCCGAGGGCCCGAGGCTCTGGCCGACGATCCAAAACTTTTCGGCGCCGCCGTGGCGCAGTCGGGCGAGGACGTTCGCCGGACGATCGACCTGTTGGCCTCGCGCCCGGAGGTCGAGCCCGAGCGGATCGGCATTGCCGGCATCAGTCTAGGCGGGATCATGGCCGCAACGGCCGCCGGGGCCGAGCCGCGCATCCATCGCGCCGCGCTGATTCTTGCCGGCGGCGATCTGCTTTCGATCATCCATCACGCACGCGAGACGCAGCCGCTGAGCGCGATGATCCGCCGCCTGCCGCAAGCCCAGCGGACCGAAACCGAAACGATGATCGCGGCGGTCGATCCGCTGCGGTTTGCGTCTACGCTGCGCGACCGGGCAGCCCTGGGCCGGGTGCTGATGATCAACGCCGGCCAGGACGAAGTCGTTCCGCGTGCCTGCACCGAAAAACTCGCCGCGGCGATAGGGCTTGGCGATCGCGTCCTTTGGCTCGACGGGCTCGGGCATTACACGGCGATGGCCGAGTTGCCCCGGGCGCTTCGGACCACGGCCGATTTCTTTGCCCAAGACTTGCCCGAGGCGGTCCGCACGGCTGCGCCCAAGCAAACCGATGCCGAGCCGACCGCCTTGCAGCGATTCGGAGGGCTGATGCAACAGGCCGCCACGATCGCGGCCGCCGAGCCCGCGCCGGGCCGATGCCATCTGGCCGATATCGCCGTGTCGGCCGACGTGGGCGGCCGAACCGTTACAGGCCGCGGCCGGTTGATTCGCGGCTCGCAAGGCAAGTTCGTCTTGCGATGTGAACTGCCGCAGATCGGCGAGGTTGCTCTGGGCCAAGGCCGCTATCCCTGGATGATTGCCGGCGGAAAGACGCTGCTCGTTGGGTCGAAGGGGTCCGCGGAGAACCTCAACGCCTTGAACTTTATCGAGCCGCGGCATTTGATGAAGCTGCGGATGGCCGCCGGCATCGCCGGCAGCATTGCCATCGCGCCCGAGGTGCTGCAACAATGGATCGCCGTCGAGAACCACGTCGCCGGCGACTCCCAAAAATCCGCGACCGGCGGTCGCGCCATCCGTGTGGCGGCCAAGGACCGCAACGCACTGCCCGGCGAAGTCCAGATAACGTTCCAAGACGACGGCCGGACGCCCGCCGCGGCTTCATTTTTCGCGCCTGGCGTGCGCGGCGAAGCACAACTGAACGCCTGGCAGACCGACGCCGTCGCGCCGGACGCGCTGTTCGAGCCGCCGCACGGCATGACGCCGGTCGAGGTCGCGCCGTCGGACCTGTGCCGGATGTTCGCGGCGATGTTCAACTTCGCCGCGGAGTATCTGGAGCACGGCCCCGACTCGAATGCCGCGCCGCCGCCGGAGCCGATTTCGGTCGTGGCCCGCGACCCGGCCGGCCGCGGGCTGCTCTGCCGCAGTCAGGGCAAAACGATTCTCTTCCTTTCCGGCACGCCGCAACAAATGGGCGCGGCGCAGGGTACGCTGCTCGGGCCGGCGGTTCGCAAAACGGCCGAGCGGGTCGTTTATCTGATCGGCGGCGGCGACACGCTTCGATCGGGCCAGTGGTTCTTCGACCGCATGGCCGAGATCGAGCGCCGCACGCTGCCGCACATTCCGCCGCGATTCCTCGAAGAGTGCGACGCGCTATCGAAGGCCGCCGGCGTTTCGACGCGCGACGGCCGCTATGCCAACCTGTTCCCCGAGCGTTTCCATTGCAGCGGCGTCGCGCTGCGGGGCAAGGCCACTGCCGGCGGCCGGGTGCTGCACGCGCGGGTGCTCGATTACATGACCGAAATCTTCCTGCAAGACACGGCCCTGGTGACAGTCTACATGTCGGAAGGCATGAATGCGTGGATGAGCCTCGGCTACGCCGGATTCATCGGCACGGTGACGGCCATGAACGAGCGCGGCTTGGCCGTTGGCGAGATGGGCGGACGCGGCGAAGGCCAATGGGACGGGCTGCCGATGAGCCTGCTGCTGCGCGACGTGATGGAGCGGGCGGATAACGTCGACGAGGCGCTGGTCATTCTTCGCGACGCCTCGCGAACGTGCGAGTATTACTATGTGCTCAGCGACCGCTCGGGCTCGCTGCGGGCCGTGCACTGCACGCCGACGGAAATGACTGTATTGGAACCCGGCCAGCAACATCCGAAGCTGCCGCGCGTGCCGCCCGACGTGGTGCTGATCTCGGGCGAGGATCGCGCCAAGCTCTTGAGCCAGCGCATCGAGGCCGAGTACGGCCAAATCGACGTGCCGCGGCTGGTGCGCGGGTGGCGCATCGCTGGACAGGATCTCCCAATCGCGGGCGATGCCG
>CAYMQL010000522.1:0-1826 GCA_964392255.1 uncultured Planctomycetaceae bacterium
GGTGCGTGCAAGCACGCACCCTACGGGTTTGGAGCTTTTCGCAACAGAAGCTAATGTGCAATGAACCGAAACGTTTTTGGAGAAAATCGTTATGAATCGCACGTGCATTTCAGTGAACGCGAGAACTTGGTTGGTCATCGGGGGGCTGCTGGCGTTGGCCGCCGCGGCTTGTGTTTTGGGGTCGGGGGTTTGCGACCGGGCGGCGGCCCAAACTCCGCCGGCCGCTTCAGACTCGGCCGCCTATTCCGATTCGGCGGCGAATGGCGCCGCCGGCTATGCCCGATCGCTTTCGTCGGCCTTTCGCAAGGCCTCGCAGAAGGCGTTGCCGGCGGTTGTGATGATCGAGATTCGTCCGGCCGCCTCCGAACCGACCGAGGCGGACGACGAAACGCCGGAGCCCTCTCTTGAAGACGACCCGTTCGGCGAGATGTTGCCGCCGGAATTCCGCCACTTTTTCAAGGACATGCCGCGAATGCCGCGGCGCGGTTTTGCTATTCCGCGCGGCGAACAGCACAGCGTCGGCTCGGGCGTGATTATCGATCCCTCGGGCGTGATTCTGACGAACAACCACGTGGTCGACGGCGGCGGCAAGGTGGTGGTGCGGCTACATGACGGACGCGAATTCCCCGCCGTAGAAATCAAAACGGACCCCAAGACCGACCTGGCCGTGTTGCGCATCGAGGACGCCGGCACGCTGCCCGCCGCAAAACTCGGCGACAGCGACGAAGTGCAGGTGGGCGATTGGGTGCTGGCCTTGGGCGATCCTTTCGGCCTGGAAGGCACGGTCACCGCGGGCATCATCAGCGCGAAGGGACGCCCGCTGGGCGCGACAAGGGCCAGCTTTATCCAGACCGACGCCGCCATCAATCCCGGAAACAGCGGCGGCCCGCTGGTGAATCTCGACGGCGAGGTGATCGGCATCAACACCGCAATCTCGTCGCGGACCGGCGGCAACCTGGGCGTCGGTTTCGCCATTCCGGCCAATCTGGCACGATGGGTCAGCCAACAATTGATCGCCCACGGCGCCGTTCGCCGGGCGTTTCTCGGCGTGCAAATCCAGCCGGTGGCCCAAGACCTGGCCAAACAGTTCGGCGTCGAGGCGCGCAAGGGCGTCGTCGTCGCCGACGTGCAGGCCGACGCGCCGGCCGCCGAGGCCGGAGTGCAGCCCGGCGACGTGATCGTCGCCTTTGCGGGAACTCCGGTCGGCAATACGCTCGAACTGCAACAGGCCGTCGATCAATCGCCGATCGGCAAGCCGCAAACGCTTTCGGTCGTTCGCGAAGGCAAGCCGATCACGCTCAAGGTGACTCCGCGCCAGCAGCCGGCCGACTATGGGCTGGTTCGCGGCGGCGCCGTCGTGCCCGGCCAGAAAGAAGAGTCGCACATCGACAAGAAGCTGGGCGTCGAGGTGTCGAATCTCACCGCCGACGTAGCCGAGAAACTCGGCGTCAAGCCGGGCCAGGGCGTCGTCGTTACCGGCGTCCGCGACGGAAGCCTCGCCGATCGCGCCGGACTGGCCGGCGGCATGGTCGTCCTTCAGATCGACCGCAAACCGGTCAAATCGGTCGAAGATTTTCAGGCCTTGATGGCCAAGCAATCGCTGGCCGACGGCGTGCTGCTGTTGGTCCGATCGGGCCAGGGCGCACGGTTCGTGGTCATCCAGTCGTCGCCGTAGCGGCGCAAAACGCAAGCGAGCCTGCAAGCGACTGCATTCGGCAGCCAGTAGGTGACCTTCTCGATCAGTGCGGCTACAATGTGCCCATGAAGTTTTTGCGCACCGCCGCCGTGTTGATCGGGTTGGCCGCCTATGCGGTTGTGTTTTACGC
>CAYMQL010000522.1:1836-2573 GCA_964392255.1 uncultured Planctomycetaceae bacterium
CCGCTCAAGCAGGCGAGCTTCGCCCCGCCGCAGGGCTTTTACGCCGCGCCGCTCAGCAGCGTTGCGGACGACGCCGGGCGGCCGTTGCTGCGCGTCGAATTGCTGCTGCAACTTGCCTTGCGGCCCGATGCGTGGCTGTTTCCCACCTGGTTCGGCTCGCCGCCGCAGTTCTGCTGGCTCGATCGGATTCCCGTCTTTCTGGCGGCCGGCGCGATTCTGGGCTGGGCCGCGACGGCCGGCTGGCTGTTGATGCGGCTCTGCCGCGCCCAAGTGGGATTGTCGCGGGCCGAAGTCGCCGTTTTTTCGATCGCCGTCGGACTGAACGCCCTGAGCACTTGGACGCTGCTGTTGGGGCTTGCCGGCGCGATCGGGCGATTGTGGATGCTCGTTCTGCCGGCAGCGCTGACGCTTTCGGCGGCAGGCTGGGTCTGGCGACGAAAGGACGCAAGCGCCGCCGTCGCCTCCGCAACAACGGTCCACGAGTCGCCGCCTGCCGGCTGTCGGCAGGATGCGGCGGTTCTCAACTCTCGGTGGTTGTGGTTGGGATTGCCGTTTGCGGCGATGATCTTTTTGGCCGCCGCGCTGCCGCCGTTGGATTTCGACGTTTGCGAGTATCATCTGCAAGCGCCCAAGGAGTTTTTCCAACAGGGACGAATTGCCTTTCTGCCCCATAACGTCTATGCCAACATGGCGCTGGGCAGCGAAATGCTCAGCCTGCTGGCGATGGTCCTGACGGG
>CAYMQL010000523.1:0-2572 GCA_964392255.1 uncultured Planctomycetaceae bacterium
TGCGGCCTGCCAGCTGTTGCGAATGTCGAAGCCCGTATTGGCGATTTCCGGCGGCGGCGCAATGCCTGGCGTGCGAGAAATGAGATAGTTCAAAGAATACGTGCAATCGAGGTCCGCCGGAACCTTGCCGGCCAGTTTGACTTTGCCATGAACCGCGGCCCCTTCCTCGCCGAGTTTCAGATCGACCTTCTGCCCCGGCCGAAGATTCAAGGGCACACGCGGTCCGGAGCGAAATCCCTCGTCGTGCCAAGGCCCAAGCGAGACCCTGGCCAGAATGGGAACCGGCGGCACGCGAGGAAATTCAAAATGGCCATCTTTGTCGGTTCTGACCTGAAGCCTTATTGGTTTCTACTCTTGGCCGATCGAGACTGTCGAGACGCACCAGACTGAGGAATACTGTAGCGTCTTTGACCGGCTTGCCGCCGTCGTAGAACGTACCTTGGACCGACGCCCACGGATGTAGTCGAATCGTGCCGGCATCATGCTGATCGGCCGATAACTCGACTATCGCAAATCCCGCCTCTGCCTGTGCGAGTACGATAGACGTCTCGCCAGAGTCAGGAAACTCGAATCTTCCGGCAGCGTCCGTACTTACCTGATGACTGGTTGGCATGTCGTTGTTATTTCCTCCGATATTGGCCCCCTCCGTAGGCGTCGCCACTAGCACTTCGGCCTTTTCAACGGGCTTGCCGCCCGCGTCGAGCACCGTGTCCGTGATGGGCTTGCTCGGCTGCATGCGGAAATCCTGGACGCGCGGCGAATCGTCGCCGACGCGAAACTCCGGCCCGGTTTGCGTGCGATAGCCGGCGGCCTCGATCCGCAGCCGTAGCGGATTGTCGGTTCGGTCGGCGAGATAATCGAGTCGGCCGTCCTTGCCTGCCTTGGCATGGAACCGTTCTGCGCTCAGCCAGCTCTTTCGGAATACGTTGATAGGAATCACGGTGAAGGCCTGGATCGGTTTGCCTGTTGCGGCGTCGGTCACGCTGCCCGTGATGCGGTGTTCGCTTCTTAACGTCACTGTCTGCGGCGGATCGCTGCCGCTGATTTCAAGCTCGCGGCGGGCAAATCCTTTTTTAAATATCTCCAGCTTCACTGCTCCGTCGGGCGCGGAGGTCCATCGCCACACGCCGTCGGCGTCCGATTTGGTCGGAATCTTCCTGTCGGGCAGTTTCGGATGGTTCGGGTTGTGCATCGTCTGGATCGACTTGCTTCCCTTCCACTCAAGGATGCCCACGTAGACCTTCGAGATCGGTTTCCCGGCAGAATCGACAAACCGGATTTCCGTGGTCTTGCCAGGTGCCATCTGGAAGTCCTGCGGCGGCAGTCCGGCCTTCAAATCGATGCGGCGCAATTGCGGCGCGAAGCCGGGAGCAATCACGCTTAGCGACGTTTCGCCGGGCCGCAGCGCCGGCAACTCGAATCGCCCGTCAGAATCCGTCGGGAACTTGCTCGTCATCCGGCCCATGTACGGGTCGTCGCCATGTACGACAATCGCATCCTTGATCGGCTTGCCGTCGGGATCGGTCACCCGTCCCCGCACAATGACGCCGCCCTTCATGGCGAACGTAGCGGTTCGCTGCCGAAGCATTTCCAGAGTGATCCCATCATTCTGGCTTTGGGCCCAGGATTCGTCGGAGATGTAGTCGGGATGAGAAACGAGCAAATGCAATTCGGCCTTGGTGTTGTCCGGCACGTTGTCGATGCTCCAGCGGCCGTCGGCATCGGTTGTCGGAGCGGGATACTCGCCCAGTTTCAGATCGCCGGACGGTGTCGCCAACCAGGTGTTGTAGCCAGTGCGGCTGTCGCCGTAGACAGGCTTCGCCTTGCCTCGCAGCGTCACCTGCACCCTAGCGCCGGCGATGGGTTTGCCCTGTTCGTCGACAACTCGGCCGCCGGCGCTTGTGGCCCGCTCGAGCCGAATCGTATACTCCGCGGGCGGTTTTACGCCGGTTGCCAACTCGTTCTGCTCCCAGTGCGAGAACATGGTGACGAACGGCTTTTTACCGGCCCACAGACGCAAGATGAAATACGTCTTCGGCAGTTCCACCCGAGCGATTCCCTCGGCGTCGGTCTGGTAGTCTCGATTATTTACCTTCTTTACACCCGTATTCTCAGAGCAGACGCTGGCGTGGATCTTCGCGTCCGGCAGCGGCTTGCCTTCGGGATCGAGAACTCGGACCCGTATCATGTTGGCGTTGGATGCGACGTCGATATTCGCCGATTTTGCGTCCTTCTTGTCTGCCGCAGTGCTATTTTCAGCCGTCGGCGGGTCGGCCAGGGCGAATTGCAGCGCGCCGAGCGCGGTTATGGTCAAAAAAGCGGCCAAGCCGAAGCCCAAAACGCTCCGCCGACGCAGCGGCAAGTGAAAAACGTGCTCCCGCAGCACTTTTAGGCGATGGCCGACGGCCGACGTTCGGGCCATGGCGATGCCCGCGGCCGGCAGCGAACGGCACGACTCGACCGCCACCCGGGCCAGCGTCCGGCAGTAGTCGGCCACGTCGCCGACAAAGTCGGCCGACGCCGCGTCGCAGACCAACTCGCAGGCCGCCAGGTGGGTTTTGCGAATCCGCCA
>CAYMQL010000524.1:0-2563 GCA_964392255.1 uncultured Planctomycetaceae bacterium
GGCAAGGAACCGCCCCGGCGAAGGGCAAACCCGTCAATCGGGCAGCGGTTTCACGCGGATGTTCTTGAAATAGACCTTGCTGCCGGGATCGTGGCCTTGCAGGGCGAACGTGCCGTGCGACAGGCGGCGGTCGCCCGCGACGCCCGCCGGCTCGGTGTAGCAGAAGACCGTCTTGCCGTCTACTTTGATCTCGATGTCCTTGCCGCGGACGATGATTTCTTCGGTGAACCAGACGTTGTCCTTGGCCGGCGAATCCTTGACGTGTACGACGTTGTAGAGGCTTCCGGTGCGGCGCCAGTCTTTGTGGCTGTTGTTCACTTGCGCCTCGTAGCCCTGTTTGACCCAGCCGCTCGGCTGATACCTCGAGTGGAAGAAAATGCCCGAGTTCGCGTTCGGAAAGGTCATAACGTCGGCTTTAAGATGGAAGTTCTTGAAATCGTGGTTGGCGACCGGTCCCTCGTAGAACAGGTGGGCGGTCGGACCGTGGACCACAATCATGCCATCGCGGACCTGGAACGTATCGGCATTTTCGCCCACCCGCCATCCTTCGAGGCTCTTGCCGTCGAACAGACTGACAAATCCCTTTTCCGTTTCCGAGGGATCGGCGGCGCACGCGCCGAGCGCTCCCAACATCAGCATTGCGAACACCGCGGTCGTCTTCATTGAAATCTCCTGAAATGTTCGGGCCGCTCTTGTCAACCGCCCGGCTCATCACGCACGCTGAACTCCAGTTTCCACCGCCGGCCGCCGGTCGTGCCGACGCACCACAACTCGAACACGCCCAATTCGGTGAGCCGAGCTTGAAAACGGACCGGCACATAAGACTCCTCGATCGTCGGATCGCGCGGCAGCGACGCTTCCAGCGAGTCGGTTTCCGAAAGCTCGTCGGGCGTCCACGCCGCAAGCAGGTCGCCGGGCCGGTCGTCTTTTCGCACCGACGAGCTGAAGAACCGAAAGTGGGCCGGTTCGCCGACCACGAGCCCGATTTCCTGCGAGGGCACGTCGACTTCCGAGCCTTCTTCCATGCCGATCGGCACGACGCAGAGCGCCCGCAGCGGCCGCGCCGCCCCGGGCACGGCCAGCCCGGCCGTCTCGATGCCCACGTAGTACGCCCGGGCCGCGCCGCCGCGAATGCGCACGCCGCCGCGCTGCTTGGTCCATGCGTAATGGGCCGCGCCGCGTGCGACGGCATGGTCTAAATCGTGCTCGCCCTCGAGCAATCGCGGCGGCGCCGTCTCGCCCGACCACTCGCCCAACACATCGAGCAACCGGTTGCGCAGCGCGTCGGCCTTGAACACGCCGCCGTTGAAAAGCACGCGGGTCGGCTGCGCCGGTTGACCCGATCGTTCGCCGTGCGTTTGCAGAAAGGCGGCCACATGGCGCGTGACGGCCGTGTCCGACTCGAACGGCAGTCCGATCTCGCGAAATCCCGAAGCCCGCCGCCGCTCGGGACGATCGGTCGGCCGGCATCGCGGAAAAAAACCGTCGACCAGCAGTTCGGCGACGGTGCGCCGGTCGAGCTCGACGGAGACCGTGCCGCCGATCAGTTTGCGGCCGCGGCCGAGCACCGAAATATTCTGTACGGCGGGCCCGCCGGCGGCCAGCAGTGTTTCCTTGGCCGCACGGCACGAATGCCACAAGGCGACCGACTGCCAGGGATCGAGCGAAACGCCCTTCTCGGCGAAGCGCTGGGCCGCGTAGTGGGCCAGCGCAAGGTCCATATTGTCGCCGCCCACCAGCAGATGGTTGCCGACGGCCAGTCGCCGCAAGACCAGTTCGCCGTCTTCCTCGGCCGCGGCCATCAGCGTCAAATCGGTAGTGCCGCCCCCGACGTCGCAAACCAGAAGCGTATCGCCGACCGAAAGCGCCCGCCGCCAGCGGTCGCCCGTCGAAGCCAGCCATGCGTAAACAGCCGCCTGCGGCTCTTCCAATAAAATCAAGTCGGGCGGCAATCCCGCGGCCAACGCGGCCTCGCGCGTCAGCTCGCGGGCGCTGGCGTCGAACGAAGCGGGCACGGTCAGCACCACGGCCTGCTCGGCCAGCGGCGCCTCGGGATGGGCCGCTTCCCACGCCGCCGCCAAATGTTCCAAATAGCGCTGCGACGCCGCCACCGGCGAGACTTTCGCCACCGGCGACGGCGCGTTCCACGGCAAAATCGGCTGCCGGCGGTCGACTTGGCTATGGCAGAGCCACGATTTCGCCGCCGCCACCGTTCGATCGGGCATTTCGGCGGCCTGCCGCCGCGCGTACTCGCCGATCGCAAAGTCGCGCCGCTCGGCCCAAGGCAGGTCAAACGCCTCGCCGCTCGCCTCGTGCGGTGCCGCCAGATAGAGAAAACTCGGCAGCATCGTCCGCGATTCCACTGTAGCCGCGGCCGTCAACTGCGGTATCGGCAACAGTTCGAGCCGCGGACGGTCCGCATCCAACGCCGCATAGGCCAGCACGCTGTTGGTCGTGCCCAAATCGATTCCGACGGCGTATTGCATCGTCATGCTTGATCGCGTCTCAGGTCAGAAATGTCGCAAGAAGATAGCCGGGAGCTATTGCTTTGTCACGGTTAAGA
>CAYMQL010000525.1:0-2563 GCA_964392255.1 uncultured Planctomycetaceae bacterium
CGCATTGTTCCACCCCATCTTTGCCGGCTTGCACGCACAATTTCAGGGACGACTAGGTAAGAGAGTATTTGGGCCTTGTGAATGGGCAAGACCACGTCGACGGATTTCAACTCCACTACAACAGCGTCTTCCACAAGCAGATCGATTCGGTATCCCGCGTCGATCTTCACAGATTCGTAAGTGACCGGCAGTTGAACTTGGCCAACGGCCTTTAAGCCGCGTTTGTGAAGCTCGAACAACAGGCAACCTTCGCTGGCCGACTCTAGCAATCCTGGCCCGAGCGCCGTGTGTACCTTCATCGCCGCATCCACAATCTGCCCACTGATCTCATTGATCTCCACATCCCCTCCTTGTTGTCTCTTTCTTGCCTCTGCGTCCTCCGCGTCCTCGGCGGTGAGTTTTTTTGCTTTTATTTCCTGATGGGCCGGGCGGCCTCGTTGCTGTGCTGCGCGATCCAGTCCTCCAGCTCCTTCCAATCGACCGGCGGCAGGTTCGAGCGGTCGGGCCGCAGTCCCGCGGCGCCCTTAATATAGATGTGCGTGATCTCGGCGGGCGGCTTGTCGGTGTTCCAGTGCAAGAGCACGCGAATGCACCGCCGCAACGAGCCGGGCACGTCCAACTCGTTGACGCACATCAGCGCCACGTCGATCCAGCCCAGTTGCCGGGCCGCCAGCGCCGGAAATTCCGCGTCCAGATCGGTCGTGGTCGAAAAAATCGCGCTGCACACGTCGTCCGGCTCGATGCCGTTCTGCCGGATTATCAGCGCCAAAAGCTCGCGCGTGGCCTTGAGGATTTCCTCGGGACTGTTGCTCTCCACGGTCGTAGCGCCGCGGACACCTCGGCACGGCATCGCCATCTCCTTCGTCAAAACAATAGAACCCCATCGTGGGGGCATACCTGCCCCGGTAAATGTGCTTCGCGAATCCATAACAGCCGCATTCCGGGGGATGTTTGCCCCCGGCTATTTCGCAACACACGGCCATTGCCCCTCAGTGTACCCAACCGTCCGCAACGCCGCCAGCGGAGTGGTATTCCGTATGATTTTGGACCACCCCAAGAATCTCCCCTTGACATCCTAGGGGTAGCGTGGCACAATCTCCCCTAGACATTCACGGGGAGGCGTTATGATCGAACACAACGCAAAAAACGAGCTCGTCCAAGGCACCTTGGACATGCTGATCCTCAAAACCTTGACTGCCGGGCCGCAGCACGGCTACGCCATCGTACGCCGGATTCAGCAGGCCAGCGACGATTTCCTGAAGGTCGAGGAAGGCTCGCTCTATCCGGCGCTGCATCGCATGCAACGCCGCGGCTGGATCGAGGCCGAATGGGGCCTTTCCGAGGCCAACCGGAAAGCGAAGTATTATCGGCTGACCGCCGCCGGGCGGGCCCAGTTGAAAACGGCGGCGCGAAACTGGGCCCGCGTCGTCGAGGCGATTGCGGGCGTGATGGGCAACCGGCCGGCGGAGGCGTAAGCGATGTCCTGGTATCAAAACTTTGCCATTCTGCCCTCACCGCCCGACCCGCGGCCCGTCCACGTCGTCGAGGAAGAGATTCTCGACGAGTTGGAGTTCCACCTTGCGATGCGGACTGAGGAGAACATCAGCGCCGGCATGTCGGCCGGGCAGGCCCGGCAGGACGCAATTGCGCGTTTCGGCGATTTCGAGCGAGTTCACAAGGCGTGTCGTCAAACTCTTCTAGGAGAACGAATTATGTTGCAGCGCGTGCAAGCCGTTTTAACTGTGGTCCTGCTCGGGGCGGTGGTTTTCATGGGCGTAACGTTCTATCGCGGCCAGCAGGCTAACGAAGCCGCGTTGATCCGCATGACCGAATCGCTCGACCAGCTTGCGAAGCGGTCGGTGACGACGGCGCCAACCTCGCCGCAGTTCACGGCATTGGAGCCCGCGGCCCTCGACAAAATGTTTCCCAACGACGCCAAGCTAACCGACGTGCAGCGGACATTTCGCAACTGGAGCGAGTCGACCTTTCCGGCACTCGACTCGGTCTGGTGGGAAAGCCTGCCCTCCGAAGAAAAGAAATCGTGGGAAACGAAGTGGCGAAAGCAACTTTCCAACTGCAATGAGCAGAAGAGAGAAGAAGCCATCCAGTGTCTAGCGACTGCGGGCTGCAATGAGGCAATCCCTGAGATTCTGAAGATTGCCGCGGAGCGGGTTGAAAAGGACAATGCCGATCGGCACAAGGCCGTTCGTGCGTTAGGAATGCTCGGCGACGAAAGCCTCGTTCCGGAGCTCGTTCCTCTCACATACCACTACAACATGAACACGCGTCTTGAAGCTCAAATTGCCCTAGTGCGGCTTACCGGCGAGAACTTCGGCCGAGACGCGGCCGCCTGGAAGGAGTGGTGGGAGAAGCAGGGCGGGGATCCGCCAATTTCCGCGGAGCCGGTCGCCTGGGCCACCAGCCCGTGGGTACTCGTAATGCTAAAAAAAGAAGGACTCGACACGCCAGAAAAACAAGAAGAAATGGACGCTCAATTCTTCAAACAATTCACGACACGGCAGTAGGTCGAGCAACATCCTATCCATCTCCTATTCCCGACACC
>CAYMQL010000526.1:0-2555 GCA_964392255.1 uncultured Planctomycetaceae bacterium
GCCGCGCCGGATGTAGAGCGCGCCGACGCCTTTCGGCGCGTGGATTTTGTGGATCGCCTACGCCGGTCTGAACGTCGGGCTGCCGAACCTGATGTTGAAACTCGCGCCGCCGCAGACCAACGCGCCGTACATCGCGGCGTTCGATGCCGTCAGAGGGTTGTGCTATGCGGCCAGCACGATCGTCGGCGGGGCGCTGGTCGATGCTTATAAAACGCATGTTTTTTACATCGCGGGGACGGCCCTATCGTTCTTCGTGTGCTTGTTCCTTTTCGGTTGGGCGATGCGCAGCCTCGGGGCCGTTTGGTTGCTGTGGATCGTCGAGCCGACCGGCAGCCGCCCGACGAAGCATGGAGAATTGCCTACGAAAGTCCTGCGTTAAAGATGCGAAATAAATTGTATAAAAACCCTCTTCTTTAGAGGGGGCGGATTCGGTCTGGCATCAAGCGGCGGAATGCTCTAATATCATGGCGACAAAGGAGTATGGTCGTTACCCCCTTCTATCATGGCCAAGGTTCTCGTCACTGGCGCCAGCGGATTTATCGGGACGCATCTGGTTGCGGCCCTGATGGCTCGGGGCGACGACGTAACCTGCCTTGTGCGCAAGTCGTCGAAGGTCGAGGCCCTACAAAAACTCGGCGCGTGCCTGGTCTACGGCGATGTGACGGATCCCGCCAGTTTGCCGGCGGCGGTGGATGGGCAGCAGGTCGTGTACCATCTGGCCGGCCGGACACTGGCGTTGAAGGACCGGCAGTTCTATGAGGTTAACCGCCGGGGCGTGGCCCATGTGGCCAAAACCTGCGCCGGTCAATCGATGCCGCCGGTGCTGATCTATGTTTCGTCTCTGGCGGCGGCGGGGCCTGCGGTCGACGGTCGGCCGCGCGTCGAGTCTGATCCGCCGGAGCCGGTATCGCATTACGGCCGCAGCAAGCGGTCGGGCGAACATGTCGCCGAAAGCTACGCCGAGCGCGTGCCGATCACGGTGGTTCGGCCGCCGATCGTGTTGGGCGAGGGCGATCACTTGGGATTTCCGTTGTTTCGTTCGGTGATTCGGATGGGCGTGCATCTTGCGCCGGGGCTTCGGCCGCAGCGTTTCTCGCTGATCCACGCCGACGATCTGGCGCATCTGCTGATTCTTGCCGCCGAGCGCGGCCGGCGGCTGCCGCCGCTAGTCCAACAAGGCCAGCCGCCCGGTCAAGGCTATTACTTCGCCGCGTGCGAGCAAGACCCGACGTATGCCGACCTCGGCCGGTTGGTGGCCGAGTCGGTCGGACGCCGAGTGGTGGTCGTTCCTACCGCCATGCCGGTCGTTCGCACCGTCGCGATATTAAGCGAGGCGATTGGGCATGTCCGCCACCAGCCGCTGCTGATGAATCTCGACAAAGCCCGCGAAATCGCCGCCGGGTCCTGGTTCTGTTCCGCCAAGTCGGCCAAGGAAGATTTTGGCTTCGAGGCGGGCGCTCCGCTGATCGACCGGCTTCGGCAGACGGCCGAATGGTATATGCGGGAAGGATGGATGTGAAGGGGCTGGGGATTCGGGGCTGACCAAAAGCGGAAGAATGCGAGTATCCCCAGTCCCCAACCCCGTTCCTAAAAGCTCAGCATCCGGCGATATTCCTCCATTCGCCGGTCGATGTCCTCGCGGCCGATCGCCCGCAGCCGGTCGAGGCTGAAATCTTCGACCGTGAAGCTGGCGATCAGCGTGCCGTAGGCCAAGGCTTCCTTGAGCGTTTTGGGATCGAAGTGGTCGCGCTCGGCCAGATAGCCCATCATGCCGCCGGCGAAACTGTCGCCGGCGCCGGTGGGATCGACGACGCGCGCCGTCGGATAGGCCGGCAGCACGTAGGTTTCATGCTGGCTGAAAAACATCGCGCCGTGCTCGCCTTTTTTAATGACCACGAAGCGCGGCCCCATCGCCAGCACGGCATCGCCGGCGCGGACCAGATTGTCGTCGCCGGTCAACAGCTTCGCCTCGCTGTCGTTCAGCACCAGCCCGTCGATCCGCTTCAGCAGCGCCCGCAGTCCGTCGGGCTCGGTGCGGATGTAGTGGTCCATCGTATCGGCCACGACCAGCGATGGCCCGGCACATTGGTCGAGCGTTTTGAGCTGATGCACGGTCGAGCCGTTTGCCAGAAACAGGAACTTGCAGCGGCGATAGCTTTCCGGCAGCACGGGGTCGAAGCTCTGCAAGACGTTCAACTGGAGGTCGAGCGTTTCGCGGTCGTTCATATTCGCCAAATAGCGGCCGCGCCAGCGGAAGGTTTTTCCGCCGCAGACGACTTGCAGACCCTCGGTGTCGATGCCCCGGGCTTGGAGCAAGGCGGTGTTTTCGGCCGGCCAATCTTCGCCGACCGCGCCGGCCAGCCGCACGCTGGTAAAAAAGCTGGCGGCATACGAAAAGAACACCGCCGACCCGCCCAGCACGTTGTCGCGCTTTTCGGTCGGTGTTTCAACGCTATCCAGGGCTACGGAGCCGACGACGCATAAGGGCATCTATTGCTTCTCCTTCTCACGCAAACAAAAGGCGGCCTTTGGGTTCGGGGATAGGACGACCAAGC
>CAYMQL010000527.1:0-2539 GCA_964392255.1 uncultured Planctomycetaceae bacterium
TTCCTATTGGTTTGCGTACTTGGTCGGATCGGGGATATCTACTGAGCGAAAGGCCCGTTGCCGCTCGGCGCATTTATTGCATCGGCCGCAGTGTAAACCGCCCACGGGCGCGATGCACGAGAACGTCAGCTCCAAGGGCAATCCACGGCCCAAGTCCATGACGGCCTTCTTATTGCATTGGGCAAACGGCCGTGTGAAATCCACCCGCCGGCCGGTGGCCCGATCGAGCGACGCCTGGAAATCGCGAAAAAAATCGTCCGTCGCGTCGGAAAACGGATTGCCGGCCAGCACGGCCAACGCCAATTCTTCGATGCCGTTCAGCGCACACCATAGTGCGGGCTTGATAGCCAACAGGGCGTTGCGGCCGGGCAGATAAACGGCGTCATCGTCGGTGTCGGCCGCGGGCGCCGACTTGCCCGTAACGCTCCAATGATGCCCGTAAAGGTCGCCGAGCGGCATGTCGAGCACGACCAGCGGCTCGAGCCGTTCGGATTCGACGGTAATTAAAAACGCCCGCAGCGACCACAACTCGTCGCGTTGCCAAAACAGGCCGGACTGGACGTAAAACGGCTGCACGCGGCAGCCCTCTGCAAGCAGTTGGGCCAGAAGGATGCAGCTATCGAGCCCGCCGCTGGCAAGCAACCCGACGTCGCTGGAGTTTGGAGACTTGGCGGTCATGGCGTAGGCGCCAGTTGCTTGGTTTATTGCGTCTGAGGTCAGTCATGTCGCGTTACGATAGCTGGGAGCTAACAGCTCCCGCAGCAGAAACCGCCAATTCACGCACCCTCCGGGAGCTGTTAGCCCCCGGTAATTGCGACATTATTTTCCTGACAATCAATAGTCCGCATTTCTCGCCACCGCTAAACTCAAACTGACAAATTGCACGGCAACGCCGAATCTTGCGATCATAACGTCCACGGGGCGCGCATCGGCCGGCTCAGCATTTGGGCGGCCTCGTCGTCGCCGACGATTTCTTCCTTGTCGGGGTCCCAGTGAATCTTGCGGTCGAGTTTCATGGCGATGTTGCCCAAGTGGCAAAGGCTGGCCACGCGGTGCCCGCATTCGACCGACTCGACCGGGTCTTGCCGCGACTTCACGCAATCGATGAAGTTGGCGGCATGGTCCAGGCCCATGTGGTCTGTGTGCCCCTTTTCGCGGTTGGGATTGCTGACCGCCAGATGGATTTCATCGGGGCCAATCTTGCTGGCCAAAATGGCGGGATCGGAAGCGGCCAGCTTTTTGTAGTCGAACTCGATCCAGCCGTCGGTGCCCTCGAACCGGGTCGCGAAGCCGCGCTTCGTCGTTTTGCAGATCAGTTCGACGCCGTTGGCGTAGAGGGCGCGGAAGGCCACCTTGGTGGCCGTGGTGAACAGATCGCCCGGCACGGGCCACTCGGCCCCGAGGTTTTCAAACTCGATCGGGCCGGTGTTGTCCGTGCCGTTGCCCCACTGGGCCAGTCCGTTCGAGTGGCAACCGAAGTTGGTCGTCTGGCCGCCGGAGTAATCGCGAATGAACCGGAAGCGATAGAAGCACCGGTCTTCGTGATAGGGGGCCGACGGCGCAGGGCCAAGCCATGTTTCGTAGTCAAAGCCCTCGGGCACGGGCATCGGCTTCCAACCGGGGCCGGGGCCTTGGAAGTTGTTTTCGGCCACTTCGGTCAAAATGCGCTTCAATCGGCCGATCCGCCCGTTCCGCACCAACTCGCAACCGAAGCGGGCGTTCGGACTCGAACGATACATGCTGCCGGTCTGCAAGACGCGGTTGTGTTGGCGAACGACCTTGACCATCTCCTGGCCCTCGCGGACGGTCAGCGAGAGCGGCTTTTCGCAGTAGATGTCCTTGCCGGCCTTCGCCGCCGCTGCGGTCATGATCGCGTGCCAATGGTCGGGAACGATGATCACCACCGCGTCGATGTCCGAGCGGCCGATGACCTCGCGGAAATCGTTGTAGGCGTCGCACCCCTTGTAGCTGCTGTTGCCGGTCTTCTCGGCGTAGAAGGCGTTGACCTTGTCCTGGCCCGGCTTGCGGCCCAAAAACTGTTCGGGATGGCGGTAGCCGTGGCTTCCGGTGTTCACGTCGCAAACCGCCAACATTTGGGCGCCGTCGTTGGCCAGAAAGTTGGGCAGATCAACGGTGCTTTGGTTGCCCATGCCGATCATGCCCACGTTGATCCGATTGCTGGGCGCCGAGGCCCCAAAAACCGACGATGGCACAATGGCCGGAGCGCAGCAAGCCGCCGCCGCTACGCCGGCGGTGCGCTGGAGGAATGTTCGGCGGGTCAGACGGGAAATGGCCTTGGTGTCTTTGGGGTTCATCGCGTACTCCTAAAATGGTGGGCAGAATGCTGCAGCCAGTGGTTTCGCGTGCGAAGTTTGCGAGCCACAGGCCTGCGGAGGGTTATTTGTATTATAACGATACGGCGGATCGTAGGAAACATAGGCCGCGACCAGGGGACAGTCCCCCTTTGCCTTGCACCCAGTGTAAGGGGGACTGTCCCAATCCTGTTCGGCACGAATTGTGCTCCTGATGCTGGCGAATC
>CAYMQL010000528.1:0-2527 GCA_964392255.1 uncultured Planctomycetaceae bacterium
TTCCAGTTCGAATCCTAAAAGCATCACCGCGGGCATCGTCACGCCCACGCCGAAGGCGATCGACTCGCCAGCCGAACCGGTCGTCTGCACGATGTTGTTCTCCAGAATCGTCGCCCGGCGAACGCCGAACACCCGGGAGAAAACGCGGAACAGCGTGATCGAGAGCACGGCCACCGGGATCGAGGCCGACACGGTCATGCCCACTTTCAACACCAGATAGAGCGACGAGGCCCCGAAGATGATTCCCAGCACCGCGCCGACCAGCACCGCCGACCAGGTGAACTCCGGCATGATTACGTCGTCGGGGACGTACGGCTGATGGACGACCGGAGCGGCGGGCGTTTCGGACATGGCGACTCTCCTCGTTTTGCAATGACTTGAACCAGCGGGGGCATGGTAGCAAATCAGCCGCCGCTGCGGTAGCCGACTATCGATCGACAAATCGGACGCTACGCCTCCGTGTCGATGACGGCCAATCGCTGGCCCACCGCAAGCACGTCGCCCGTCCGGGCGAGCTTTTCGACCAGCACGCCGGCGGCCGGAGCGGGCAAATCGACCGTGACTCCGCCGCAGAGCACCTCGACCACCGGCTCGTCTTCGGCAACCGTCGCCCCCTGCCTGACCAGCCACATGCTCAACACGATCGGCCGATCGTCGAGGCCAAGCTCAGGAAGTTTTAAGCTGTGTGCGGACATGTGTGCAGCATCGCTCAGCATTCAGCATTCACCGTTCAGCATTCGCCCGGCGTGGTAGCTTGATCGCACAAACGGACCGCTGGCCACATGCTGAAACCCCATTTGCCGGGCAAGCCGCCCGAGTTGCTCGAACTCTTCCGGCGGCACGTAGCGGACCACCGTCGTCTGCGCCGGCGAAGGTTGCAGATATTGTCCCAAGGTCAGCATCCGACAGCCCGCGTCAAGCAGATCGGCCAGCGTGTCGAGCAGTTCGCCGGTCGTTTCGCCCAGGCCGAGCATCAGGCCGGTTTTCAAGGCGATTTTCGGATTGCCGCGCCGGATGCGGCGAAACATCTCCAACGTCCAGCAATAATCCGTTCGGTGGTCTCGGACTTGATGAAAGAGTCGTTGGACAGTTTCCGTGTTGTAGTTATACACCTCGGGCGCGGCGGCGATGAGCTGATCCACCGCCGCCGCGTTGCCGGCGAAGTCGGACGGCAAGACCTCGACGGTGGCATCGGTCGCCGCACGCACCGCGCGGATCGTCTCGCAAAAATGTTCCGCACCGCCGTCGGGCAGGTCGTCGCGCGTGACGCACGTAACGACAACGTGCTTCAGGCCCAGCTCGCTCGCCGCCTCGGCCACGCGGCGCGGCTCGTCCGCATCGACCGGCAGCGGCTGGCCCTTCTTCACGCTGCAAAAACGGCACGCACGGGTGCAGGTGTCGCCCAATATCATAAACGTGGCCGTCTTCTGGGCGTAGCACTCCATCCGATTCGGGCATTTTGCGTGCTGGCAAACGGTTTGCAACCCCAGCCGCCCGACAAGCCGCTCCGTAAAATGCCCCGCGTTGCCCTTCGGCACGTTCCGCTTCAGCCAGCGCGGAAGGGATTGGGGATTGCTGATGGTTGATTGCTGATGGTTGATTGACATGGTTTAGCGGTCGCCGGTACGACGATCATCCGTGCTTCGCAGCAGCGGGTGGCCGGTGTAGATGTGATGGCGGTCGCAGCCGAAACACTCGGCCAGCCGCGGGATCAACGCCGCACGCACCGACGTCATTCTAACCGGTCCACGGCGTTCGGCCACCAGGCAGCTCCTTGGCGCAGGATCGCCTGGATCGCATTCGACCAATCGAAAAAGGCCCATCGGGGGACAGACGTTCAAGTACGCCCCGTAATAAGTGACCCAATGGCGAACCGCCGCGCCGAAGGCGGCCAGTTGACCGGTGCGGCCCCAAATGCCGAAAAAGGGGACAGTCCCCATTTGCCGGGACGGCCCGAAGGGTGCTTCGCACAAATGGGGACTGTCCCCTTTTTCGGCAGCCCGCGTTGCCGCGTGTACGTTCAAGTCGTCAATCGCCTCGACGATGCCTGCCTGAAAGCGGTCGAGAAACTCGCCGACCGAAAAGCCGTGCCAGCGAAGCGGAACGATCGGATAAACGGCCAGTTGGCCGGGGCAATGCACCAGACAACCGCCGCCGCGGTTGACCCAGCGAATTTCTATTTGCCGGTTGCGGACCAGGCTGTTTTGCATGGCAATCTGGCCCGGCGAACCGCCCCGGCCGACGGTAATGATGGCCGGATGCTCGCACAGAAGCAAAATCACCTGCCCATCGTCGCGGTCGCGGCACTCGACGATCAGCCGCTGCTGCAAGGCCAGCGCCCGATCGAAATCGACCTGACCGAGCAGAAAGGCCTCCAGCGCCGGCGACGATTCGGGGGCGAGCGAACGGGACGGCATGGGACGCGGCAATTTGTGTATGGCCGGCGAAAACGGTAGGAAAGCGTTGTTCTATAGGGGCGTGTTGCAGAAATCCGCCCTCATTGCTTTGTGAGGCGTCTGTTGATTGA
>CAYMQL010000529.1:0-2515 GCA_964392255.1 uncultured Planctomycetaceae bacterium
CCTGCCTGGGAGAACGTTCGCGACCGCATCGGCGACACGGTCGTCCGACTCGTCGGCGCGATTCGCCGGGGGCAGTTCCCCGTCGCAAGCAGCGACGACCACTGCACCGGCTATTGCCCTTTCCGAACCGTCTGCCGCATCAATCAAGTCCGTTCCTTGGAAAAAACATGTCCGCCGACGCCCGACGAGTGAACGCAACCGGCCTGACCGACCAGCAGCAGCGGGCCGTTTTCGCCCGCGGCGCGTCGGTCGCGCTCTCGGCCGGCGCGGGCTGCGGCAAAACGTTCGTGCTGACCGAGCGATTTTTGGCCGAGCTAGAGCCGGACGGCGCCGCCGCCCGGCCGCGGCTGAATCAGCTTGTGGCGATCACGTTCACCGAGCGGGCCGCTCGCGAAATGCGCGACCGCATCCGCGCCGGCTGCCGCCGCCGGTTGCTGGAATGCCCCGAGCATCAGGCGGACTACTGGCTCGAACTGGTGCGCGACCTCGACGCCGCGCGGATCAGCACGATCCACTCGTTATGCGCTTCGCTGTTGCGGGCCCACGCCGTCGAGGCGGGCCTCGACCCGCGGTTTCGCGTGCTCGACGGCGTCCAGGCCGAATCCCTCTTATTCGAGTTGATCGACGACCTGTTGCGCGAGCGGCTTATCGAGCGCGACGAAGCGGCGCTGTCGCTGGCGACGCGGTTCAGTCTGAATCGCCTCCGTGCGATGCTCGGCCGGCTCGTGGCGCAGCGTCATGAAATCGACTGGCCGGCGTGGCACAGCGAAACGCCCGAAGGGTTGGTCTCGCGCTGGGAAGACTACTGGCGATGCGACACGGTGCCGCGCCTTTTACGTCAGATCAGCGAGTCGGCGGCCGCCCGAACCGTGCTCGACGTAGCCATGCGGTCTCCGCCGATTCCGCCGAAAATGCGCCAGCGGTGCGAGATTCTGCTCGACCTGCTGCCTCGGCTTGCGGCCAGCGAGCAACCGGCCGCCGACCTCGAGGCCGTGCGCGAAGCGGCCAAGGTGCAAAGCGGCGCAACCCAAAAAACCTGGGGCAACGAGTCGGCGTTCGAGCGATTCCGCGACGCCGCCAAGGAGCTGCGCGACTTGATCGACGGCGTATTGAAAACGCTCCGGTTCGACGCGGCGGCCGCGCTGCCTGCCGCGACCGCCGCCCTGCAAGTACTTGACTTGGCCGCCGATCTGAACGCGCAGTACGACAATCGCAAGCAAGAGCTGGCCGTGTTGGACTTCAACGACTTGCTGATTCGAGCGAGGCAGGTGCTTTTGGATCCAGAGCAAGCCGGACTGCGCAAGCGGTTGGCCTCGCAAATCCGCCTGCTGCTGGTCGACGAGTTTCAGGACACCGATCCCCTGCAAGTCGATCTGGTCAAGGCCCTTTGCGACAATGAATATCTGCATGGCAAACTGTTTTTCGTCGGCGATCACAAGCAGTCGATCTACCGTTTTCGCGGGGCGGATCCGCACGTGTTTCGCCGACTACAGGCCGAGATACCCGCAGAAGGCCGGATGCCGCTGTCGTTGAACTTCCGCAGTCAACCGGCGGTGCTCGATTTCGTCAACGCGTTGTTTTGCGACGCATTGGGACCGAACTACGAGCCGCTCCGGCCGCATCGTCCGCAGGTCGGCCCTACGCCCGCGGTCGAGTTTCTCTGGGCGGTCGACGAAACCTCGCCCATTGATCCCCAGCCCTCGCCCTCTGACGACATGGGGCGTCAGGAGCGCCGTCGTCGGCGAGAGGCCGATTGGATTGCGCGGCGGATCCGCGCCATACTCGACGACGGCGAGAAGATCATCTGGGACGAGGACGCCGCGAAGGCCGGCACGCCGGCGGTCCGGGCCGTCCGGCCGGGCGACGTCGCCCTGTTGTTCCGCGCCTTGACCGATGTCGAGTATTATGAAGACGCGCTGCAACGCTACGGCATCAATTACTATCTGGTCGGCGGCCACGCCTATTATGCGCAGCAAGAAATCTTCGACCTGTTGAATCTGTTGAGGACCATCAACAGCCCCTGCGACGAAGCGAGCCTTGCCGGCGTGTTGCGCAGCCCGATGTTCGGCCTGTTGGACGAAACGCTGCTTTGGCTGGCGCAGGCCGGCGGGTTGGCCGCGGGCTTGTTCGACGCCGAGCCGCCCCCCGAAGTCGAAGGAACGCAACGGCATCAGGTCCAGTACACCGCGGCGACGCTTCGGCGGCTTCGGGCGATGAAAGACCGACGGCCCGTGGCCCAGTTGATCCACGCGGCCCTCGAGGCCACCGGCTACGACGCCCTGCTGCTTGCCGAGTTTCTCGGCGAGCGAAAGCTGGCCAATCTGCACAAGTTGATCGAACAGGCGCGGAGTTTCGATCAGGCCGGCATTTTTTCGCTTTCCGATTTCATCACGGAGCTATCGGAGTTCATCGCCCGGCAGCCCGACGAGCCGCTAGCCGCCATGCACGCCGAAAAGGCCGACGTGGTGCGGCTGATGACGATCCATCAGGCGAAGGGTCTGGAGTTTCCGGTCGT
>CAYMQL010000530.1:0-2510 GCA_964392255.1 uncultured Planctomycetaceae bacterium
CCCCCACATGGTAATCTATACTTGAATAAAACGCCAACCGGAAACTTGCCTGCCATGTCGCTGTTTTCCCGCCGAAAAGACGTACCCGTCCGCAGCTTTGTGCTGAAGCTGGTCAACAACCATTGCCCGGCGCTGCAAGGCATGTTGGAAGGCCCTCGCGAAGAACGCCGGGTCAATCTGGTGGTGGTGGTAGTGGTTGTGCCGGTCGTGGAGTCGCGGCCCCAGCTCGATCAGGCCTTTACGGCCGTCACCAAGGACTTTACGAACACCGGCGTGGGCATCGTCCTGGACGAGGCTCGGCGGATCGAACACGCCATTTTGGGTTTCAAGCTCGACGGTCAGATGATCTTTCTGCGGGCGGAATCCAAGCATTTGGCCCCAATGGGGGGCGGCTTCTTCCAGCAGGGCTTCCATCTGCTCGAAGTGATTCCGCCGGGCGAGATTCCCGAACTGGCTTGGTTGAGTCTTTGAGAAGGCCGGCGGACGGCAATCGCGCCGGCGGCGGTTATCGAAAAAACGCGAGCCGCCGTCACTCTTCTTCGATGTCCGGCGTTTCGATGTCGGCCTGCGAATGCAGGTGCTCGGTCGAGCCCGGCGTGGTCAGCACTTTATAGACGCACCACAGCGTCAGCCCGCTTACGCCGCCTACGGCCAGAACCATTACGAACCATCCGGCGGACGTCATGGCGTCGGCTCCTTCTTTGAGTTCCGCTCGGCCGCGTTCCAACGCCGAACCGATTGGGCAATGAGCAGCCCGAACAGTATCGCCACGATGCCGATCAGCCCCAGCGACGCCTGCACCACGCCGCTTGTGCGGATTTGCTTCAGGCAAGTGGCCGTCTCGGGATTGAGAATCTCGCGATAGCACCAGAAGGCAAAAATCGTCAGCAGAAACGTGGGCGAGACGTATTTGATGATGAATTTGTAGCCCGCGGGAATTTGTATCTCCGCCCCTCGGTTCAACTCCTCAAAGCCGCGCTCCACGCCCAACACCCATGCAAAGAGGATGACTTCCACGGTGGCCAGCATGTAAACGCCGAACGTGCCGACCCAGAAGTCGAGCGTATCCATCGCCATCCGATCCTTGGAAAAATAGACGACGAAGGCCGCGCCGATGGCGGTGATGAATCCCAACAGCGCGACGGAAGCCCGCCGTTTCAGGCCGAGCCCTTCCTCCAACAAGGCGATGGCCGGCTGGAGCATCGACAGCGAACTGGTCAGCGCGGCGAGAAAGAGCAGAAAAAAGAACAAGAATCCGATGAACTGACCCGCCGCCATCTGGTTGAACACGTTGGGCAGCGTGACGAATCCAAGGCCGAAGGTGGTCGGGGGATTTTTGACCACGGAGTAGCCAAGGAACACGAAAGCCGCGGGAATGGTGATAAGCCCGCCGAGTACAACCTCGCAGAATTCGTTGCCCGACGCCGCCGCCAAGCTCGACAACGCAAGGTCGTCGTCTTTTTTCATGTAGCTGGCATAGGTGGCGATGATGCCGAACCCGACGGAAAGCGAAAAAAAGATTTGGCCGGCCGCTTCGAGCCACATTTGCGGATTGGCCAGCGACTCCCAGAAGCCGACATTCGGCGTCGAGGGGTTCCACATGAATCCCAGCCCGTTGAGTATGTTCAATTCAGGTTTGGAAGGATCGGGCGTTCCAAGCGTCAGCACGCGCACCAGCACAATCAGGGCGCAGACGATCAAGGCCGGCATTGCCCATTTGCAAAACCACTCGATGCCCTTGGTCAGCCCGCGGTAAATCAAAATGAAATTGATGACGAAACAGACGCATAGAAAGAACACGGCCGAGCCGAGCAAACCTTCGCCCGGCGTCGAAAGCGCCTGGCCGTTGCCGCCGGCGCCGACGAAGTTGTCGAAGAACGTTTGATATTGCGCCGGCGACTGGCCGACGTTCATTGCGCCCAGCAAATAGCGCAGGGCATAGGCCAGACACCAGCCTTCGACGTAGACGTAATACATATAGATCATCACCGGGACGAGCAGCGAGAGTATGCCCAGGTAAGGAGCGACGCGATGGCGGCTAATGGCGCGAAAGATGCCCGGCGACGAATTGAAACCCCGCGTGCCGCCGAACCGGCCCATCGACCATTCGACCCAGCAGATCGGCAGGCCCAGCAACAGGAAGGCGACGAAATAGGGGATCATGAACGCGCCGCCTTCGTATTTGGCGGCCAGGCCGGGAAATCGCAAAAAATTACCCAACCCGACGGCGCTGCCGGCCACGGCCAGGATCACCCCCATCCGCGAGCCCCAGGCCTCTTTGCCGCCGCGCGCTTGGTTCATGCCGGTTTCCCTTCTTTTTCGGGACTGAGATTGCCTGATTCTAACGGCAAAGCCGCCGCCCATCAAGCATGCTCGCTTGCCGCTTTCGTCCGATGGACGCACAAACGAAACGGCCTATAATAACGCCATTGGATCGACAACGCCGACCATCGGACCGCGCTTCGGCAGGAATCATGGCAATGACGGCTTCGGGGGTCACGTACGACCGG
>CAYMQL010000531.1:0-2500 GCA_964392255.1 uncultured Planctomycetaceae bacterium
GGTTCGACGATCAGCAGTTTGTGGCCGACCATCGACTCGACCTTTTCGGTCGCCACCAGGGTTCCGGTCACTTTGGCGATCAACATGGGCTAGCCCTCCGACAAAAGTTGCGCGGCCTGCCGAGCGACGATCAGTTCTTCGTTCGTGGGCATGACCCAAACCTGCACGCGGCTTCCGACCGCGCTGATTTCCGTCTCGCCATGAGCCGACGTGTTCGACTCCGGGTCCAACACGATGCCCAACGCCTCGAGGTTGTGGCAAATCGCCGATCGGAGCGTGGGCGAGTTCTCGCCGATCCCGCCGGTGAACACGATCGCATCCGCCCCGCCAAGCTCCACCAAATACGCGCCGAGATAATGCCGCGTATTCGAGGAAAAAACATCCAGCGCCAGCTTGGCCCGGGCGTTGCCCGACGCCGCGGCCGCCTCGATGTCGCGCAGGTCGCCGCTGACGCCGCTGATCCCGAGCAGTCCGCTCTGATTGGCCAGAATCGAAAGCACCTCGGTCAACATCTTGCCGGTTTGCCGCATCACCAGCGGCAGGGCGAACGGATCGAAATCGCCCACGCGGTTGTTCTGCGGCAATCCGGTTTGCGGGCTGAATCCCATGCTCGTAGCCACGCTCTTGCCGTTGCGGATGGCGCACAGCGAACTCGATCCGCCCAAGTGGCACGAGATCACTCGCTTGTTGGCGCCGAGCAGTTCGGCCATGCGCGTGGCGATGTAGCGATGGCTGGCCCCGTGAAAACCGTAGCGCCGCGCGAAGCCGGCCTTGGTCCATTCGTAGGGCACGGCGTAACAGCGGTTGCGTTCGGGAATCGTTTGGTGAAAATCGGTCTCGAACGCCGCAATCATCGGGATGTCGGGAAACTTTTGGGACAACAGCCGCATGGCGTGGACGTAGGGCGGGTTGTGGGCCGGCGCCGCTTCGTCCACTTCTTCCATCGCGGCCAGCACCTCGGGCGTAACCCGCCGCACGCCGGAAATGCGGCCGCCGTGAACCGCCTTGAAGGCGATGGCCGAAACCTCCGCGGCGCTCTTCAAGCAACCGGTGTTGGGGTCGGTCAGTTGGGCCAAGCAAAGACGCACGGCCTCGGCATGGTCGGCCACCCGCATCGCCGCCTCCTGACGCGACGCGCCGATCTCGACCGTGCAGTGGCTCAGGGCCGACCCGATCCGATCGATTCCCCCGCGCGCAAGCTGCTTGCCCCCGGCCATACTGAACAGCCGGTACTTGAAGCTCGTCGAACCGAGATTCGCGACCAATATTTTCATGGCCGCGGCCTAGTTGAAGTACGCAGCCATCACGCCGTCGGCGGGACGGGGAATGATGTGGCTGCCGACCAGGTCGCCGACCTGCGAAGCGGCGTTGGCGCCGGCCTCGACGGCCGCCCGAACGCTGCCCACATCGCCGCGAACCACCGTGGTCACCAATCCGCCGCCGATCTGCATGCGCTTGACGATCTGCACGTTGGCAGCCTTGGCCATCGCGTCGGTCGCCTCGACCAGCGCCACGAGGCCTTTCGTTTCAACTAATCCAATGGCGTCTAACATCGGTAAGGTTTCCTTCTTCTTGGAACGTGTTTTCGGTTGTCTCATCATCGAACAATTTTGAGGCGCGGGACGACGTTCGTCGGCCGAAGCACCTTTTTGCGGACGACGGCGGATGTTAGTCAGCCGAGGCCTTCTTGACGGACGACGGCAGCACAATGTTCACGTCCTCGTGCGGACGCGGAATCACCTGCACGCTGACCACTTCGCCAAGCCGTCCGGCCGCGGCGGCGCCGGCGTCGGTCGCGGCCTTCACCGCGGCGACGTCGCCGGTCACAAACGCGCTCACCAGTCCGCTGCCCACCTTGTCCCAGCCTAAGAACTGAACGTTCGCGGCCTTCAACATCGCGTCGGTGGCCTCGACCAGGACGATAAAGCCCTTGGTCTCAATCATGCCCAACGCTTCCATCGCTTTTGCCATGGCAAGTCTCTCCAGTGAATGAAAAACTCCGGGTGTAAAACTACGTCTACACGGTCGCCTCTCCGCTTGGGAGAGGTTTTTCTCACGGTTTAATCAACTCCACGCTCGCCGCGTGGTCGATGTCGCACGCATTGCCTTCGTCGGTGTCGAGATGGACTTCAAGCTTGATCTTCTCGCCCACGCGCACCAGAAGATTGTGAAACGTCGTTTCGCTCGGCGACGTGACGTGCAGATTCATACGATCCTTGTCGCGGACGCCGTAAAACTTGGCGTCGGCCGGACCCATGTGAACGTGTCGCTCGGCGCGAATCACGCCCTTCTTCAACTCCACCACGCCCTTGGGCCCGACCAGCACGCAGCCGGGCGTGCCCTCGATCTCGCCGCTGGCGCGGACCGGCAGGTCGATGCCCAGCGAAATGCCGTCGGTCTGGGCCAACTCGACCTGGCTTTCCGGCCGCGTCGGGCCGAGGATCCGCACCGTCGGCAGCATTCGCCGCCGCGGGCCGACCACCATCACCGTCTCTTCGGC
>CAYMQL010000532.1:0-2491 GCA_964392255.1 uncultured Planctomycetaceae bacterium
CGTTTTTCTCGGCCAGCTCGCGCAGATGGTGCAGCATATAGTCGCTACCCGAGATCGTGCCGCCCGGCGAATTGACGCGCACGACCAGGGCCTTCAGCGTGCCGTCTTCGATGTCCTTTCGGGCGTGGTCGATCTGCTGTCGGAAGAAGCCCTCGCCGCTGAGGATCGTGCCCTCGATCGAGAGGATGGCCACTTTGTCGGCGGCGTGCCGGTTGTGCGAGACGAATTTTTCCAGCACCCGCGAATCGGCTTGGGCGCCCATTCCCATCGCGCCGACGGTCAGCATCAGCAGTGCATTCAAGGTCAGCGATCCGAGAAGTCCGATCAGCAGGAAGACCAAAAACAGTCGCCCGAGCGTCCGCGACTTGCGGGGCGGGACCGCTTCGTGAACGACTTCGGGCCGCACGGGCGGATATGGCGATCCATTCGGCGGGGGGGGCTGGTCCATGATCGCGGGCTCCTCGAAATTGAAAAAAAGCGTCGACCGTGCCGCATTCTAACGCGGTCCACGCGCAATGCCAATGTGGTGGTGTTGCCAGGAAGGGCCTATTAACGGTAAGCTAGTGCTTTGTCACAGTTAAGATTTAGGGTGCCACTGGCTATGCCAGTGCCCGATTTCCAGCGAACGGCCAAGCAAAGCACTGGCATAGCCAGTGGCACCCAATCCTAAAATCAAAGGTTGACAAAGCACTAGCGGCTCATTGCTGGGCGCCTGACAAGGAGAAGATGCGTGTTTGTTGCCGCTTCGAGCCGCTGTTTTCCCGATTTGCCTTTAGACGCAACCCTGCTCCAACTGGTTGAGTTGGAGTACACGTCCGTCGAAATCATGGTCCACGAAACCGGCGGGCATCTGGCGCCGTCGGCCGTGTTGGCCGATCCCGAGCGGGCTTTGATGCTTTGCCGTCAAATGCACCGTCTGACGCCGGTAGCGCTGAGCGTCGAGATTGAGGCCCCCGAGCCCGACTACTACCATCAGTTCGCCGCCTGCTGCCGGCTGGCCAAGGCCATTAAGGTTGTAACGATCACGGTCCGGTCGGCGGAACTAGGCACGCCGTTCAATGCTGAGGTCGAGCGTTTGCAGGCGATGGTTGCCCTGGCCTCGCGCGAAGGCGTCCGGGTTGGATTGCTCACCGAAGTAGGCCGCATGACCGAAAACCCCGACACCGCGGTCGTCATGTGCGACAGCGTCAAGGGGCTTGGCATTACGCTCGACCCAAGCCATTACATCTACGGCCCGCACACGGGGGCGAACTACGAACATGTGATGAAGCACGTTTTTCACGTGCGGCTTCGCGACACGACGAAAGACCAGCTCCAGGTCCGCGTCGGTCAGGGCGAAGTCGAGTACGGCCGGTTGATCAACCAATTGAACAAAGTCCGCTACGACCGGGCCTTGTGCGTCGATCTGGCCCCGCTGCCGGACGTAGATCAACTGACCGAGATGCGCAAAATGCGTCTGCTGCTGGAGAGTTTGCTGTAGCCTTGGTAGGGTGCGTGCTTGCACGCACCAATACGGATTTGCCGTAAAATCAGGTGCGTGCAAGCACGCACCCTACAGATTTGGAGCCTTCCACAACAGAAACTCTGTAGGATTGGCGGACGCCGCCGATTCCCCGCTCTGTGGTGGGGGAATCGTTCTTGACCCGACCGGGCAATATGGATAGAGTGCCACGATGGGATGGATTGCGCGCATCCCCGCGCTAGCGTTCTGATGCAAGAACTGCTGCTTAATAAGAGTTAGGGTAGTAATGTTGGGTAGCCGGGAGCTAACAGCTCCCGGAATGTGCGTAAATTGACTGTTTCGCTCCGGCGGCTATCGAAATTCAGAAAACGAATGTTGTTTAGCGGCCGACGGCACGTCGGCCAAAATGGCCAAAATCGCCGCTCTCGCCGACGTTCCGTCGGCGGCTAAACAAGACATTGATATCCTGAAACGCAATCAACGAGTTGAACCCCGTTTCCGTTGACCGGGCTGATAGGCAAATATGGAAGAAGTTTTTTCGCAGATTTGGGACGCTCTTACGTATGTCTTCGGTGGGATCGCCCGGTCGATCGAACGCGGCGTCACCAGCCTGTTCGGTTCGTCGAACGCACGATACCTTAAGAAGCTCCAGCCGACGATCAATGCCATCGGGGCTTTGGAGCCCAAGTATCAGGCGATGACCGACGCCGAGCTGCGCGAGCAGACGGTCAAGTTCCGAAAACGGCTTGCCGCCGGCGAAACGCTCGACGACCTGTTGGTCGAGGCGTTCGCCGTCTGCCGCGAGGCGGGCCGCCGCGTGCTCGGCATGCGCCACTACGACGTCCAACTGATGGGCGGCATCGTCCTGCACCGCGGCAACATCGCCGAAATGGTCACCGGCGAAGGAAAGACCCTGGTCGCCACGCTGCCGGCGTATCTGAACGCATTGGAAGGCAAGGGCGTACACGTCGTCACGGTGAACGACTATCTTGCCCGGCGCGACATGGAATGGATGGGCCCGCTCTATAT
>CAYMQL010000533.1:0-2473 GCA_964392255.1 uncultured Planctomycetaceae bacterium
CCGAAATCTCCGACTACCTTCGGCTGCTTTTCGCCCGATTGGGCCAGCCGTTTTGTCATCAATGCGGCGAGCCGATCCGCCAACAGACGCCGGAGCAAATTCTCGACGCGCTGTTGGAGCTTAGCTCGGGCACGCGGGTCATCATTCTGGCGCCGCTGGTTCGGGGACGCAAGGGAGAACACCGAGAGGCGTTCGAGACGATTCGGAAGCAGGGATGGCTCCGCGCGCGGGTCGACGGCGAGATCGTCGACGTGAACGCCCCGCCGGAACTCACAGCGCAAAAGCCGCATAACATCGAGGCCGTCGTCGACCGCGTAGTGGTTCGCGAGGGCGTGCGCGAACGGATCGCCGAGTCGCTCAACCTTGCGGTTCAGCACGGCGACGGGCTGGTGTTGGCCGTCCACGAAGAAAAGACGGCCGACGGCGGCGTTTGGCACGACCGGCTGTTCAGCACCCAATACGCCTGCCCCAACTGCAAAATCAGTTACGAAGAGCTCGAGCCGCGCACGTTCAGCTTCAATAGCCCCTACGGAGCGTGTCCCGAATGCGAAGGGCTCGGATCGCGCGTCGCGTTCGATCCGGAGTTGGTGCTTCCCGACGCAAGCCTTTCGCTGGCCGCCGGGGCCATCGCGCCGTGGAAGGGCGAAACGCCCGCCGCGTTGCGAAAACATCAGCAGCAACTCCGGCCGTTGCTCGAAAAGGGCGGTCTCCGCTGGACCACGCCGCTGGAAAAACTCACGCCGAAATTGCTCACGCAGTTGCTCCACGGCGCGGGCAAGCGGTTCATCGGCGTGCTGGCAATGCTCGAAAAAGAGTACGCAACGACCCTGAGCGAGTCGAAGCGTCAGCGGCTCGAAGCCTTTCGCGGCGAAGTGGTGTGCAAACCGTGCGGCGGCTCGCGGCTGCGGCCCGAGGCGCGGTCTGTGCGCATCGCCGGACTCGCAATTCACGAAGTCACGGCCATGAACGTTGCCGCCGCCCGGCGGTTTTTCGCCGCAATCGGCGCAGAGACAAGTCAAACGCAGGAAGAGGAGTCGGGTGGCAAAGGGCAGAAGCTGTCGAATAAAAAAACCCCAACTCCCGAAATCCCCACCTCCCTCTTCTCCGACCCGCAGTTGCCGATCGCCCGGCCGATCCTCGGCGAGATCGCCTCACGGTTGGAGTTTCTGGACCGCGTCGGCTTGGGCTATCTGACGCTCGACCGCGCGGCCGGAAGCCTCAGCGGCGGCGAGTTGCAGCGCGTGCGGCTGGCCGCCGGTCTTGGTTCAGGTCTGGTCGGCGTTTGCTACGTGCTCGACGAACCGTCGATCGGCCTGCACCCCCGCGACAATCGCCGGCTGATCGACGCCCTGCGCGATTTGCAGATTTCGGGCAATACGGTTGTGGTGGTCGAACACGACGAGACGATCATGCGATCGGCCGATTGGCTGTTCGACCTTGGGCCGGGGGCCGGACGGCACGGCGGCCGCGTCGTGGCCCAGGGCACTCCGGACCAGATCGCCGCCAATCCCGTCTCGCTGACCGGCCGCTATCTGGCGGGAACGGAGCAAATTCCCTTCGCCCAGCATCGCCGCCGAATCGCCAAGACGCGGGCCCTAACGCTCGACGGCGCGACGACCAACAACCTGAAGAATATCAGCGTCCAGTTTCCGCTATCGGCGCTGGTGTGCGTCACCGGCGTGAGCGGCTCGGGCAAGAGTTCGCTGTTGAACGAGACGCTGGCCCGCGCGCTCGTACGCCGGTTGGGCGGCATCGCCCCCAAGCCCGGCCCGTATGCCAGCCTTCGCGGCGTCAGTCAGGTTGACAAGGTGGTGCAGATCGATCAATCGCCCATCGGACGCACGCCGCGGAGCAATCCGGCCACGTATGCGGGCATATTCGACGAAATCCGCAAGGTATTCGCCAACACCCGCGACGCCCGCGCTCGCGGCTACAAGGCCGGACGCTTTAGTTTCAATGTTAAGGGCGGACGTTGCGAAGAATGCCAAGGGCAGGGGCAGCAGCGGATCGAAATGAACTTTCTGCCCGACCTGTACGTCCCTTGCCCCGCCTGCGAAGGAAAGCGATTCAACCGACAAACGCTCGAAATCCGATACCGCGACCGTTCGATCGCCGACGTGCTCGACATGCGGGTCGAGGAGGCTGCCGAGTTTTTCGCCAATTTTCCAACCATCACGCGATTGATCGGCAGCTTGCAGGAAGTGGGGCTCGGCTACGTCACGCTCGGCCAGTCGTCCACAACGCTCTCGGGCGGCGAGGCCCAGCGGATCAAACTCGCCGCCGAGTTGAGCCGCGTCGACACCGGCAAAACGGTCTACATCCTCGACGAGCCGACCACCGGCCTGCACTTCGACGACGTTCGCAAACTGCTGGCCGTGTTGGGGCGGCTGGTCGATCTGGGCAACACGGTGCTCGTGATCGAGCACAATCTCGACGTGATGAAAGCCGCCGATTGGATCATCGACCTCGGCCC
>CAYMQL010000534.1:0-2472 GCA_964392255.1 uncultured Planctomycetaceae bacterium
CCGCATTGTTCCACCCCATCTTTGCCGGCTTGCACGCACAATTTCAGGGACGACTCATTAGCTGGGTCACGGCCATTCTGATTTCTCTGGCGCAGGACTCTTGGGGCTTTGCGATTGCAAAGATTTATCGGCAGTTGCCGCCTTGTCGCTTGCCTTTCCACCTTTCGCAGGTATTTCTGCCGGACCTGTCGAATCATCCACCGGATAGGCCGACGCCTTCATGCGATCTTCGGCCTCTTCGGGCGTGGTGATCAGGAGCACTTCGTCTTGGATCAGGTAGGTAAGGCCCACTTCGTGGAGCAGCAGCCGCAGGGCCGATCGCAATGTTGTGCCTTTCAAACGCCTGGTGACCGGCGTATCCGTACCAACGCCCGCGTCGGTCAGGGCTCTAGTGTCAATCTGTATTTGGATGCCATGACGGTCCATCAAATAATCGACGGCGTCGCTCAAGGGCGTATCCACAAATTCAATCTCCGTCGGACTGCCGAGGGCTTGGCGGATTTTTTCGACGGCCGGGCCCCAAGGCAGTTCCCCCAGCTTGGCTAGAGCCTCGCAGGTAAAATAGCCCTCTTCGCGAGCGCGTTCCCGCTCCGTGATTAAAATACCATAATCGCGGACCACGAATCGCAAGGGCGGATACTGATCCTCGATTGCCTGGATCGCAGCGGCCAGTGAAATTCCCTTTAGATTGAATGTCATCTTCGTGTCCCGCGGGAATCCCTTTTGTGCCATAGGAAAAGAATGTTCGTCAAGCTGAATCTCAATTTCGTGATACGCCTTGAGGTAGTCCACCACATCAAAAAAAGGCGTGTCGACGAACTCCATCTGTGTTGGTGCGAGGAGTGCTTGGCGGACCTTCTCGACCATCGGCCCGCGCGGCAACTGGGCGGGCTTCGGCAAGAGTTCAAGCCTGCCGACGCAAGAGACATCCGTCGTTGTGGCGTTGTTGGTCGAGACGTTGGTTGAAACGGCCACGCCGATCATGTACCGCAACGCGGATTTCGTTCGCGCCAGTTTAGCCGCGGCGTCGATCATGGCGGTTTTTGCGTCTGGGTAGGTTTTGGGCTCGCCGCCGACTTTGTTGAGATGCTCCTCGGACTTGAACCTCGCTTCGGCCGAGGCGAGTAGCTCCTCTTGCGAGCGCAGCTCGCTCCAGAGGGTCGCAATTTTTCCGGCCGTCTCCATTCTGACTGCGTTCAGTTCCGCCTCGGCCAGCCGGGCCTTGGCCTGGGCCGTGATGATGTTCGGATTCCGCTCCATCGCCGCAGCCAGGGCTTCGTCGAGTGTGGAGGGGATTCCCTCTGTCGCCATCGAAGCAGTATTGACAGCACCGGCCGGCTCAGCCTTAAAAGCGGCCTTGGTGCCGCCGGCAGCGGGCGATTGGGAATACCCGGGGCTGTTCCACGCCAAGACCACGGCCAACGCGACTAGGCAGCGAAGTGTGACGTTGCTCAGCCCCGCAGAGGCATTCGTCGATAGCCAGGGGCGTAAGCCCTCGTTGTTGCGCCCAAGTTGCCGCGCAGGCGACCGTTGAGGGCCGTTTACGGCCCTTGTCGCGCCAGCGGTATTAGACCCGGCGTTTACGCCGGGTAAAGGCGGGCAATATGCGATGTTCTGTGTCCAGCCCCGTTTACGGGGCTCCTGTGCGTGGCGACCCCATAGGGCTAAAGCCCGACGCATCGAGAAGGCCCGTAAACGGGCCTGACTTTTGTAATTTCCGTTTTCACCATGACAACCCGGCGTAAACGCCGGGCCTAATACCGCCTGCGGCGGAAACGCCCGTGAACGGGCGTAATCTTCGGCTATCCGTACCGCTTCAACTCGCGTGTAATAGCGAGGGCGTAAACCGGCCCCTTCGGGACGGCCAATTCTATTCGTGGCGTGCATATTTGCTCTCCTTTATGCGTGCGTCTTTCAAGGCCATCAAGAGCCAGTTGTCTCGTTCAGGAGCTATGGCCAGCTCCTTTTCTGTCGCATAGTCCAGCGCTTGCGAATAACCGGCCAGCGCTAGCGAGATGTCTCCCGATTCGCGGAGGTAGTGGTCGCCAATCCGCCGCCAACTTTGATAGGCGCTGGGCCGGGCGACAGCCACCTGGTCGCCGTCGAGATCGGCCGTGTGAGGAGGTGTAAGCGACGGGACTCGTGGCCGCTGTTGTGGGCTCGCTGCCGCCCTCACCCCCTGCCCCTCTCCCAAAGGGAGAGGGGAGTGCGCGGTTAAAATTCCTGCGAGATAGCATCCCAATAGTCCGCCGGCCAACGCCAGCCGCTTCAACCGCCGGCGGCGGCGCATTACGCCGATGGTTTCGGCGAGCACCGATCCACGCAATCGGTCGTCTGTCGGCCGCTGACCAGTAGTGCCGAGCACGACATCCAGCGGATCTTGCAGCGAGTCATTAGGTTCGCTCATATTCAAATCTCCCTCATTTTCCGCCCCTCTTACAAAGGGAGAGGGGGGGCTGCTCTCAATCTGCA
>CAYMQL010000535.1:0-2469 GCA_964392255.1 uncultured Planctomycetaceae bacterium
GGCCGTTTCTGATCGGGATCGACCACATGGATCAGCTCCAGCTTTTTTCCGGCCTGACGGGCGATTCGCTCGCCATGCTCCAACAAAAGCCGGGCGACGCCCGAACCGATCGTTCCATACCCAACCAAGGCGACTTTGACGGTGTCCATAATCGGAGCAACTCGCAGATCGTAGGGACTAGAGGCAGAATCTTTTATGGTAGGTGATTGTCATGGCTTCCGTCAAGGCATCCAGAGCCGCCGGATGCCGCAAGGGGTTGCTGCGACGCTTCTTACGTAGTTTTTTGTTGCGGAAAGCTCCAAATCCATTCCGTATTGGTGCGTGCAAGCACGCACCCTACCAAGGCTCAGAATGACTGGACATGTCAGGATTTCTTGCCACACCCTCGGCTAATCAGCGGGTCAAAATCACCCAGGTAAAATAGGCAAACCTTGCCGAAAATGCGTATTGCAACGGCCGTCCAAGACCCTGTACTCCCCATTTGCGGATTTTGCCGATTTTATGCGAGGGGCCGGCCATAACACGTTTCGCACCTTGCGCGTCGGCGGCCGAACGTCTCGGCGGGGGAGGAAAGATGTCCCGAGCGGGTTGGCGTGGTTGTATCGCTTCGATCGTTGCGGTCGTTGCCTTTGCCGGCAGCGGTTGCACCGGTCCGGTCGAGTATATCCGGAACGGATTCAAAGTCGGGCCCAATGCCTGCGTTCCCGCCGGCGCGACGGCCCCGTGCTGGATCGACGCCGCCGACCAGCGGGTCCACGAAGACCCGGTCGACCTGAGCCAATGGTGGACGGCCTTCAATGATCCAATGCTGAACCAGTTGGTCGAGAATGCGCTGCATCAGAACTTGACGCTGCGCGAGGCCGGCTATCGCGTACTCGAGGCCCGCGCTCAGTTCTGGATTGCCCAGGGCAATCTGTTCCCGCAGTCGCAGTCGGCCTTCGGGGCCTATCAGCGACTGGGCGCCAGCAAGATGAACAGCGGCTTTCCGAGTTTCGGCAAGCAGTTCTACGACCAGTGGAACTTCGGATTCAATCTATCCTGGGAGCTCGATTTTTGGGGCCGTTTCCGCCGCGCCGTCGATTCGGCCGAATACACGCTCGAAGCTTCCTGCGCCAACTACGAAGACGTGCTCGTAACGCTGCTGGGCGACGTCGCGCAAAATTATGTGCTTGCAAGGACTCTCCAGCAGCGGATTAAGTTGGTCGAGTCGAACGTCGACTTGCAGCGGAAAATCATGGTCGTCGCCGACCGACGGTTCGAGGCAGGCCGAAAAAACGCGCTCGACTCGCACCAGGCCCGAAGCAATCTGGGCCAAACCGCCTCGCAGATTCCGCAACTGCGGATCGAACTGCGTCAGGCGTGCAACCGTCTGTGCGTGTTGTTGGGCGTGCCGCCGGGCAATCTGGAAGAAGAATTGGGCGAAGGGCCCATTCCGACCGCCCCGCCGGCCGTGGCGCTGGGCATTCCCGCCGATTTGCTCCGCCGACGGCCCGACATCCGACGCGCCCAGCATCAAGCCGAAGCCCAGGCCGAACAAATCGGCATCGCCCTGGCCGACCTATATCCGATGATCGCCGTCAACGGCACGCTCGGCTATCAGGCCAGCAATTTTCCGCAGATGTTCAGCAGCGGCGCGCTGAACAGCACCGTCGGCCCCCAGTTCCAATGGAACATTTTGAACTACGGCCGCATTATCAACAACAAACGGGCGCAAGAGGCTAAGTTCTGGGCCCTGGTCATGGCCTATCAGAACAAAGTGCTTCAGGCCGGCGCCGAGGTCGAGAACGGATTGGTCGCCTATCTTCGTGCCCAAGAGCGGGCCAAGTGGCTCGACACCAGCGTGAACAACTCCAAGCAGGCCGTCGATATCGTCTTCAAGGAATATCGGGTCGGAACGGTCGATTTCAACCGCGTTGCGCTGATCGAACAGAACCTTGTCCAGCAGCAAGATTTGCAGGCCCAATCGTATGGCGAGATCGTGCAGGGGCTGATCCAGGTGTATCGCGCGCTGGGCGGCGGCTGGGAGATGACGCCGTCGGGCCCGAACGCCCCGGAGGCCGCCCCGACGCCGGCGGTGCCGAATCCCGAAGAGATCATTCCCGCGCCGTCGCCCGAAGTAAGCAACGTGCCCGGCCGCCGGATTCCGCCCACGACCGAATGGAAGATGCCGACGCCGTCGCCGTCGCGATCGGCATCGGTCGAGACGAACCGCCCCGTCGAACTCGGCGTCCACGAACTGCGAACGCCCAATTAATGCGGACGGGATTCACGATCGCAAATCAACCCAAGCCGCGCGACGGCGCGACGTCAATAGCCGGGGTTGGATCGCAGCGCAACCGCCGGTGGGGACGGTACGGAAATTTGTGTCAGGTAATCCCCAGCCCGCGAAATCCACGGCAAAGGGGATCGTCTCATTTTTGGTTCATCCGGCGGAAGCGTACCTGGGGGTTGAAAAAGTGTGGACATGCT
>CAYMQL010000536.1:0-2467 GCA_964392255.1 uncultured Planctomycetaceae bacterium
CCAGGGCGCGTCGTGCGCGTCGAACACCACGGTCGTCCGCGGCAACTCGCTGGGATCGAGCGACTCGGCCAGAAAGTTCAACATCGCCAACCGACAGCGTTCAAGCCGGCCCGGCGCTGCGCCGTAGTCCAGAATGCCCGCCATGTGCGCCAGATTGTAGCCGTCGATCAACAGGGGCATGGAGAGGGGAGAGGGGAGAGGGGGAAGCAATATGCACAAGTCAGGTTTTAGCTTGGCTGAAGTCCAGTTTGAAACTTCACCCGGCCGCCGACGATCACCGTGTCGGCACGGCCGGTCAGCTCCCAGCCGGTAAACGGCGTGTTCTTGCTCTTCGAGCGGAACTGGGCCGGGTCGACCGTCCAGCGGATTTTCGGGTCGATGATCGTAATGTCGGCCTCGGCGCCGATCTGGAGCGTGCCCTTGTTCAGACCGAGGATTCGGGCGGGATTGAGCGACATTTTGCGAATCGCCGCGTCCCAGTCGAGATGGCCCGGGGCGATCAGCTTGGTAATCACCAGTCCTAGCGAGGTTTCCAGCCCGACGATGCCGAACGGGGCCTGGTCCAGCTCCTGCATCTTTTTCTCTTTGGCGTGCGGGGCGTGGTCGCTGGCGATCACGTCGATCGTCCCGTCGGCCAATCCGGCGATCACCGCCTCGACGTGCTCTCGCCCGCGCAGCGGCGGATTCACTTTGAAGTTCGAGTCGAACGAGCGCAGCGACTCGTCGCAAAGCGTGAAGTGGTGCGGCATGGCCTCGGCGGTGACGCGCACGTTGCGGCTTTTGGCCCGGCGCAGCGCATCGACGCTGTTGACCGTCGAGACGTGCATGATGTGGAGCCGTCCGCCGGTGGCCTCGGCCAGGGCGATGTCGCGGCTGGTCATCACGTCTTCGGCGGCCGCGGGTATGCCCGAAAGGCCCAGCACCAGCGACGTCAGGCCTTCGTGCATCACGCCCCGCTGGGTCAGCTCGCGGATCTCCGCGTGATTGAGCACTGGTTTGTCGAACATCAGGCAGTATTCAAACGCGCGGCGCATCAACTCGGCGTCGTAGACCGGCGCGCCGTCGTCGGTGAAGGCCACCGCGCCCGCCTCGACCAGTTGACCGATCTCGGCCAGCTCCTTGCCCTCGCGATTTTTGCTCACGCAGGCGATTACGAACACATTGCACTTGTCGGCCCGGGCGGCCTGATCGCGGACGAACTCGACCGAGCCGCGGGTGTCGATCGGCGGATCGGTGTTGGGGATGCAGGCGATCGACGTGAAACCACCGGCCAGCGCGGCCGCCGCGCCGGTTTCGATGGTTTCGTCCTCCTCGAAACCCGGCTCGCGCAGGTGGACGTGCATGTCGATCAATCCCGGCGCGACGATCTTTCCGGCCGCGTCGATCAACGTTTCGCGCCCGGTGGGCGCGGCGTCGTAGGCGGCGATTCGCCCGTCGGCGACCTGCAAATTGGTGACGCGATCCATCCCTTGCGACGGATCGATGACGCGGCCGTTTTGAATTAGAAGATGGGACATGAGAGGCGTAGGGGGGGCCAAGGTTTGGCGATTTGCGATGCGGCATCCAACCCCGCATTGTAGTGAATTTCGCCGCGCTTCCAAGGCATTGGCCGCTTGCCGCCCGGCGCGGCAGGAAATCTCGGCAACCACTCCGATAAGGGGGCAAACCCCTTGCGACCGGCAAAACCCAGTTACGGCTCAGGGCCGCCGCGACTGGGCCGTCTGCGGAACGATGACGGTTTGCGGCGACTTTGCCGCTGGCGTTCGGACCTCAAAGGCGGAAAAATCGCCGGGTCCCGTGCAAATATCCCGTTGCTTTTCGTCGCAGACCATGCCGATGCAAGAGATGGGCCCTTGGACGGCATGCCTTTGACGTGCGGCCCAATCGCTCGCGCATGAAGGGGGCAAGCGTGATCGACGGTCGTATTGCGTTCGTGGGGCAGGTTGCTTGTCGGTTGGGGCGGCACTCGAACCGCCGCCCCAGCCGAATGTTTTCAGGCCGGCCCCTGCCTTGGGTCCTGCTGGCCGCAACGCTGATCCTGCCGGCGGCGGCTTTGGCCCAATCGGAATCAGCGGCGCCGTCCAGTGAGCCGCCCAGCGACGCCGCGGCCTCGGCCGCCCGTTTCGCCGATCTCGACATCGAGCAACTCGGCAATGTCCCCGTCGTCGTGCCCTCGATGGACATCCCGGTTACGTCCGTCACCAAGGATGAGAGCACGGTCGGGCGTTCGGCGGCCGCTGTTTTCGTCATCACCCCGGAGATGATCCGACGCAGCGGCGCAACCACCATCGCCGACGCGCTGCGCATGGCCCCTGGTCTGGACGTCGCGCGCGTCAACTCGAACACCTGGGCCATCAGTTCCCGCGGCTTCAACAGCCAGTACGCCAACAAGCTGCTCGTGCTGATCGACGGCCGAACGGTTTATAGCCCCATATTTTCGGGCACGTATTGGGATGTCCAGGACGTC
>CAYMQL010000537.1:0-2466 GCA_964392255.1 uncultured Planctomycetaceae bacterium
GTCGAGATAGCGCAGATCGTCGCCGGGGGCGTACTCGCGGTGTTCGGCGAATTCGGTCGAAAAGCCGTGCAGCCGGCTGCGATGCGAGCCGGGCACATAGCCCTCGACCACACGGCGGGGCCGCAACGCAAGCCCGCTGAGCCGGGCAAGCACGCGCGCATCGAGCAGCGGCGGGGCGTTTTCCATATTCTCGCTCGTTCGCCGGCGCGGCGATTCCGACGTTTTCATTCTTCTTTGCGAAACACCGGCAGCTTGTCGTCCGCACCTTGTTCATCGGCCGCTCTGTCGATCAGCCATCGGATCAGCGCGTCGGGCGCGACGCCGTCAGCCTCGGCGTTGAAGCTGGTTGCAATGCGGTGGCGGAGCACCGGATGGGCCACGGCACGCACGTCGTCGATCTCGGCGCAATGCCGCCCGTGCAACGCGGCGCGGGCCTTCGCCCCGAGGATCATAAATTGGCTTGCCCGGGGTCCCGCGCCCCAATGAACGTAGTCGCGTATGAACTGCGGGGCCGCCTCTTGCTGCGGGCGAGTGCGCCGGGCCAGCCGCAACGCATAGCGGATCACGCTGTCGGCGACCGGAATGCGCCGGACGATCTTTTGCAGCTCCATAATACGCTGGCCCGAGAGAATCGGGGTCGCGCCCGACGCAGCGTCCGACGTCGTGCGGCGCACAATGTCGAATTCTTCGTCCTCCTCGGGATAGTCGATGCAGATGTTGAACATAAAACGATCGAGCTGCGCCTCGGGCAGCGGGTAGGTGCCCTCGTATTCGATCGGATTCTGCGTGGCCAGCACAAAAAACGGCTGGGCCAACGGATGACGCTGTCCGGCAACGGTGATTTGGGATTCCTGCATCGCCTCCAGCAGCGCGGCTTGCGTTTTCGGCGGCGTGCGGTTGATTTCGTCGGCCAAAATCACATTGCCGAAGATCGGCCCCGGCAGAAAACGAAACTCGCGGCTGCCGGTTCGCCGATCCTCCTGAATCACCTCGGTGCCGGTGATGTCGGAAGGCATCAGGTCGGGCGTAAACTGAATCCGGCGAAAATCGAGCGAAAGGGTCTCGGCCAGCGTGCGGATCAAAAGCGTTTTGGCCAGGCCCGGCACGCCCACCAACAGGCAATGGCCGCCGGCAAACACCGCCGACAGCAGTTCCTCGATCACCCGGCGCTGGCCGACAATCGCATGGCCAAGTTGCTCGACGATCGAACGATACGCCTCGCTGAGTTCTTTCACGGCTTGCAGGTCATCGTGTTCGGGCATGGCGGTTACCAGTTGTCAGTTTTCAGTTGTCAGTTTTCAGTTTTCAGTTCGATTCCGTTGGAAGGACCGACGGCGATCAGCTCTCGCTCTGCGGCGATCAGCAGCTTCGAGCCGGCGACGAGCAGGTTGCCGCCGGCGAGGCCGAGGGCGTCGAGATCGATGGTCCCAAGCAGCCGGGCGGATTGCTGATCGAAAACATAAAGCGCGTCGTGCGTTGGCCAGAGTACCGCCGTTCCGGCCAAAAGTCCACGGCCGCGGCCCGGTTTTTCGCCGCCCTCCGGACGGACGTATCGCACCCGGCCGCCGTCTTCCGGCCTCAGGCTGATCCAATAGAGCCTGCGGCCGCCGGCCAAGAGCCAGTCGCCGGCCGTGCCAAGCAGATCGACCGCGTCGTCCGCCTCGTCGTCGGTTTGCCAAAGCGTCCGGCCCGTTGCGGCGTCGAAGGCGAATATCTTAGGGCTGTCGGCCGGAGCGACCAGCAGCGTGCCGCGATCGAACACGCACGGATTGAGCCGGCGCCACCAATGCGGGGCAAGCCGGGCCGGATCGACGCGGCCAGCACGCGGATACAAGCTTACCCACAGTGGCCGGCCGTCGTCGGCCGCAAGGGCGGCCACCGCGCCGAGATTCGTATTGTAATAAAGCACGCCGCCGGCAAGCGTCAGCAGATTGTGGGTGATTTCGGCGCGTGAATCGCCGGCGGGCGTCGGGGCGCTGCAAACGAACCGCCGCCAACGCAGCCGTCCGTCGGCCGGGTCGAAACAGGCCGCGTAGGCCCGCGGCCGGACGTCGTAGCGACGCATGGCCGCGTAAACGCCCGTCGCATCGGCCGTGGGCGTGCCGTCAAAAAACCAACCTTCTTCCGGCTCGACCTTCCACAAGAGCCGCCCCTCCGCCGCAAGATCAAGACACACGAGAAAGCCCGGCTGAAGCGGCGGCGTCATGCTACGGGGCTGCCCGGTCAGCGGCGAGCCCATGCGAGCCAGCAGCCGGTTGCCAAAAAGGGTCATCGTGAATTGCGGCACGCCGAACGTGTTCGGCGGAATCGAATCAAAATCTGCTTCTGCAGACGATTCGCGGTAGATTTCGCCATGGCCCCATGCCGGACGACCGTCGGCCAATCGCACGGCCAAAATCCGCCGGGCGTCGTTCACCAGAACGAAATCGCCGAAACGCAACGGATGGAAGCTGAGCCGGCGTTCAA
>CAYMQL010000538.1:0-2462 GCA_964392255.1 uncultured Planctomycetaceae bacterium
TACGCGCGGCCTTTCATGCCCGCCGTCTCTTGCAGAAGAATCACGTGCAGGTCGTTGGCAAACTTGCCCATGGCATACCATTCGTCGTGGACCCTGAACGCATCGCCGAGCCCCTGCATGCCCGGAAAATCGGGCGAGATGACCTTCATAGTCGCCTCTTGCTGGGCGTCGTGCGTTATGAATTCAGCGCCGACCATGGCGATGTAGGGGTCGACGCCCTCGCTGCGGAAGGTGTCGGTGCCGGTATGAATGCCCACGAACGGCTTGCCGGCCTCGATCGCGGCCAAGAGCCGCTGTTTGCCCGCGGCCGACATCGGTTTGCCGGGCTGCGGCTTTTTCGGCTCTTGGGTCAAGTCGCCGGTCGTATAAAACGCCAGGGCGTCGAACTGATCGAGGTCGCCGTCGAAAATCGCGCCGTCCTTGCTGCAAACCACTTCAAAGCCCGCTTGGCGCCCCCACTCGGTGAGCGTCTTTTCAGACATGCTCAGTTCGTCTCCCTTGCGTGCGACCGATTTATGTTCGTAGCCGGCGCTGCGGGTGAAGTAGAGCAACCGCTGTTTCTTTTTTTCAGAGGCGGCGACCCAGCCGAACGGAAAGGCCGAAATCCCAACGGCAGCGGCCCCGGCAGTCAGCAACATTTCGCGGCGATTCATCGTAGGATTCTCCGGAATGACAGATTCCTCGATCAACTATGCGCCGCCGCCAGCGCCGGTCGCGCGGCGGCCGACAGGCCGGCGGCCCGCCATACTTTGTCCAGCGCCTCGGCGGTCTGCTTAATGATTATATCGCGCCGGCGTCCCGAAAACACGCTGCGCGACGGTTTCACCGTGACGGGGCCTTGATAGCCCATCTCGCGCAACGCAGTCAGAAATGCCGACACGTCGATCCGCCCGTTTTCAGCCCCGGGCAACCATCGGCATGTTTCGTTCAGTTCCGTGAGGGGCACGTCGGCGGGCATTTCCGCCACTTGGACGGCCGCAATCTGTTGCGGCGGCAGATTGCGAACCGATTCGAGCGAACCGCCGCACGCGACGACCTCCCAAATGTCCAACAACAACCCGACATTCGGGGCCGCGACCATGTTCAGCAGCATCATCAAGGCGTCGAGATCGTGGATGAACTGGAACGCCCGATTCTGACGATGGTATTCGGCCGCGCGAAACCCTACGGCCAACCGGACGCCCGCCGGCTGCAAAACCTCGCAAATCTCGTGCAAGCGGCGGCGGTGGAACTCGAAATTTTCGTGATACGGCCGCTGATCGCCGGCCGGCGCCACGACGGCCGTCGCCCGCGTGCAGCCCAACTCCGCGGCATACTGGGCGTATTCCGGCAGTTTTTTGAGGTCTTTTTGAAAGCTGTCGTCGTCGGCGTCCCACTCGAGCGGCAGCGCGAACGTGCCGACGCGAAGGTGTGCGCTTTGGATCAGTCGCCGGGCGTAAGGCATCCCCTTCAGACGCGCCTGCGAGGCGAACTCCGCCATATTCAGATCGATCCCCGAGAAACCGTACGTCAGGGCCAATTCGATGATTTCGCTTTGATGCCCGGAAACGCCGAGCGCCGTGAAGTCAAGATTTTTGAACAAGGGATAACTCCGTAAAAACCGATGGAACTACAAACCCCGCCCGGGATGAACTTCTTGCGGCGGAGAGCCCCGAATTATCGCAGAATCGCCCAAACGGCGAAAGGGGCCCCGCGTTTGCCCCGGAGAATTTGCCAAGTCCCCCAATACGTCATTCGAAGCGCAGCGAAATATCTCTGCGGCGCCACAGAGATTCTTCGCTGCGATCAGAATGACAGCAATGGGTAGCGGTTCGTCGCATGCATCCTACGCCTGCCTGGGATTGGCGAAGGATAAACGGGGGACTGTCCCAATTTTCGTTCGACGAAAATGGGACTGTCCCCTTCGGAAAGTGCGACAGTTATTGATTCGCCAGTCCTCAGTCGAGGAAACCGACCAACTCTTGGCTTCGCGAGGGCTGTTGCAGCTTGCGGACGGCCTTCGCTTCGATCTGCCGGATGCGCTCGCGGGTCACCTTGAAAATGTGGCCCACTTCTTCCAGCGTGTAACTGTAGCCGTCGCCCAGGCCGTAGCGGAGCTTAATGATCTCGCGCTCGCGGTAGCTGAGGGTTTTCAGCACCCGGGCGATGCGCCCGCGAAGCATCCCCTGCGTCGCGCCGGTGGCCGGGCTCCGGGCCGCGCCGTCGGGCAGCAGGTCGCCGAAGTGGCTGTCCTCGCTGTTGCCCACCGGACGATCCAGGCTGATCGGATAGCGGCTCATCGCCAGCACCCGGCGTGCTTCGTCCACGCAGGTTTCGCTGGCCTTGGCGGTTTCCTCGATCGTCGGCTCGCGGCCGAGCTTCTGCAACAGCTTGCGCGAAACGTTTCGCACGCGCGACATGGTTTCGACCATGTGGACGGGAATGCGGATGGTGCGGCTCTGGTCGGCCACGGCCCGGGTGAT
>CAYMQL010000539.1:0-2458 GCA_964392255.1 uncultured Planctomycetaceae bacterium
CGAACCCAACAACGCGCCTCGAACCCGGAGGGTTCATAGCCATTAGCCGGGGGTTGAGCGAAGCGACACCCCCGGAATACATAAGCGGGACCAGCCAACGGTATTCGGAACCATCGGTGTGTCGGCTTGGAGGCAGCAGGCAGTAGTGGCCCGAGTCGCCCCGTAAACGGTTGCGTCTTACGCTCAATCAGCAAACGCCATCATAACCCGTCTTACAGGCGCGCCTTGATCGCAGCGAGCGCCTTTCGGGCGCTGCCGTTGACCATCCAATTGTCGTCCGCAACGGCCTTCTCCAAGGTGGGAAGCGACTTCTTGGTGCCGATATCCCCGAGCACTTCGATGGCCCCCGATCGAACCCATGCGTCTTGGGAATTCTCGATGACGTGCAAAACGGCGTCCTCCGCGTCGGGTCCCATCGCCTTCAAAAACTCCGCCGCCGGCCCTCGTCCGCGCCTCTGCGCCAGCCGTTGGGCAACCGGGTTGATGGCCTGCGCGGGCGAGAATCTGCAGAGCGCTTCAATAGCCCCATCGCCCACGGGCGGCCACTTGTCATTGATGGCCTTAATTAGCGCAGGAACATTTTCCTCCGTCGCCCAGTTCTTCATCGCGCGTGCCGCGTCAGCCCGAACGGTCGCACTCTCGTCCCCCAGCATGAGCGCCTCCAGAGCCTTGGCGATTTTCGCGTTGGGCCGCTGCTTCTTCTTTTCGGCGAGCATCGTGGCGCACTTGCCGATGCGTTCCGGATCCTCGGAGCAAAGATCGGCCACGGCTTGGTCGATTTCCGTTTTGGTCAACGGCCGGGCTTTCTCCTTCCGGGCCTTCTCGGCCTCGGCCTTCTCGGTCTCAACCTCTTGCTGCATCTCGGCAATGTCGGACTCGCTCAGCAGATGATACGTAATTCGCAGCGGCACCTCCTCCGTCTTGTTGCTGTCGCGGACCGTAACCCGCATATTGTAGTCGAGGCTGGCGAACATATGTCGCTCGGTGTCGAAGGTGAGCGTGCCCTCGCCGGTGGCCTCGATCCTGGGCCTTCCCGCCACGGCAGCGGCCGCAATCATCTCGTAACGCTTGCTCAGCGTGATCAACGCGCCGTCCCGCCCCCGCACTTTGTACGTGGTCTTCTCTTCGGCCGGCACTCCCTCGCGAAAACCGGCCAGCGAGTAGCGGCAATAAGGATAGAACGGCGAAATCACCGCCACGCCGGGATCGCCACGGATCGTCCACGAGTCCTTCTTCGCCGGTGGCAGGGGCTCGACGATCAGTTCCGATAAGTCGCCCAGCAGATACGGCAGCGGCGCTTCGCCCTTGCTTTCCAGCAGCCGCCCCGTCGGATCGATCGTAATCGTAATCTCCCGCTTGCCCTCGATGTCGGAGAAGAATTCGACGTGCCGGCCGGGGATCAGTACGTATCGCCGCGCATAGGTCGACGTCTCTCGCTTCATCTGGCACGTCATCGTCAACGTGATTTCGTCGTGGCGAATCGACTTCACTTTGCACGTAACCTCTCCCGAGCGATTCTCGATGTCGTGGCCCCGTTCGCCCAGGATGCGGACGTGATAAACATAGGTCTTGCCCTTCTTCCACTCGTAGTGCAGTGTCGACAGATCGGCCGATTTCAGGGCCTTTGGCGCCGGCTCCGCCCGTGGCGCTTCAACGGATGGGGCTTCAGCCGCAGGCTTGTCGCCCCCGGCCACCGCCGCCTCCGCCGACTTCAACACTTCGTTGACGTATCGCACGTCGGCCAGGCTGAGTTTGTTCAGCGGCACGCTTATCTGCGAGCCGTCGTCTTTCTTCAGAACGGCGTTGCCATCCTTCACATCCACCAATTCGGCCTCAATCGGGGCACCGCCGCTGCGAAACGACCACGGACGCGCCCACAATGGCGAGGCGAGCATACTCACGACCACAATCACGGATACAATTCTCTTCATTTTCAGCGACTTCAATAGTGATTGTTCACCGGTCTCCCTCGGTGCGACTTATGCTGTAAACGCCGGTTGAAAAGCGTGGCACAGGACGGTTGAAAAACGTAGCGCTCGGAAGGAAAGAAGACTCTATTGTAACTCCGGGGTTAAGGGAAAGACAGAGGGTTCCCCTGCCCTAGGGCAGGGCCGGGCATCACGGCCGAGAAGGTGATCGACGTGCTGGCGGAGCTATTCCGCATCCGCGGCGTGCCGAAGTACATCCGCAGCGACAACGGTCCGAAGTTCATCTCGGAGTCGCTTGAACAGGACATCTGTGTCGAAACCCAACGCCTCGTTTCCACCTACGAACGCAAGACAATGGCTGGCATCCCTCCGGGATGCGAACGTGGGATGACGCCTCCAAACCCCGGGTTGCTTCGCACCCGGGGCTAATGGCTGGCATCCCTCCGGGATGCGAACGTGGGATGACGCCTCCAAGCCCCGGGTTGCTTCGCACCCGGGGCTAATGGCTGGCATCCCTCCGGGATGCGAAC
>CAYMQL010000540.1:0-2457 GCA_964392255.1 uncultured Planctomycetaceae bacterium
AACTGGTTCACCAAAGAGAATAGCGACCCGTTCACCTACATCGGTTGCCACTACGTCGATCTGGTCTACTTCATCACGGGCCTGCGGCCGGTCGAAGTTTCGGTCCGCGGCGTCGAAGGGGCGTTTCCCAACGGCAAAATCGGCTATCTCTGGTCCGCCGGACAAGTGATTTGGGAGAACGGCGCCGTCTTGAGCGTCGTCAACGGGCTGGGGTATCCCGACCTGGGCGCGGGCACCAACGACCAGGCCCTCTGTATGTTCTGCGAAGGCGCCGACCGTGGTGCCATCATCCGCCACGACGACCAGTTTCGCGGCGTCAGCCACGGATACGTCGACCTGTTGGCCGGCGCGGCCTTCCGGTTCGTCAGTCCCGAATACTTCCGGCTCGTCCCGTGGCCGGGCGACGGTCTGACGCCGGTCGGCTACGGCTACGATTCCGTAGAGGATTTTGTCGAGGCCGCTCGCAGCGTCAACGCCGCGGGCGCCGGCCTCGACCGGCCCGAATCGCTGCGAAAGCGGCAGGAAACGCTCACCCAGATCGACCGCCGCGGCATCCTGGCCACGCCCGGCAACAGTTATATCAACGAGTTGGTCGTCGAGGCTGCGCGGATGTCGATCGTTCACGACGGCCGCCCCGCGCGGATCGATTACGAGCCCGCCCCCGCCGTGCGACTGTAAAAAAGCAAGGCCCGCGCTTCAACCCACCGTTTATTGGCTCTCGAGTCAATAATTTCGCAATAGCCGGGGGCTAACAGCCCCCGGAATATGCACGGATTGGCGGTCACGCTCCGTGAGCTGTCGGGAGTTTTCTCCCGTCCGGCGAGAAATGCGGACCAGCGGCCGGGAATGCTCTGCTAGCTCTTGCGGTCGGGGTAGACGACCAGTTCCACGCGCCGATTGCGCTGCTTGCCTTCGTAGCTGGCGTTCGACACGACCGGATGGTTCGCGCCGTGTCCGACGACGAACAACTGATTGCCTTGGAGCCGCGTGCGATTGATTAGCACGTCGTAAACGGTCATGGCCCGCGCGACGGAAAGCTCGTGGTTGTTGCGCCACTGGTTGCCGCTGACCGGATCGTTGTCGGTGTGGCCTTCGACGCCGATGATCTGGTCGGGATAGGTGCGAGTCAGTTCGGCGGCCACGTCGGAGATCATGTTGACCGCGCCTTGGCGCAGGCGGGTGCTGCCGGGCTCGAAGAGCGTGTTGCCCGGCATCTCGACGCGAACGACGTCGCCGTCGCGCCGCACGAAAACGCCCGCAATGTTGATCGCCGGTAGCGTTTGCAGAAAGCTGTTGTTCGGGTCGATCGAGACGCTTCCATGCCGCTGCATCGAGGCCGTCAGGGTCTGAACCCGCTTGTCGGTGTTTTCTTTTTCGCTGCGGGTTTGGGCCAATTGGGCGGTAACGGTGCGGAGTTGTTCTCGCAACGCGGCCAACTGATCTTCGGAGATTTTGGTTTGCTGCCGGGCCTGGGCCAGCAGGGTGCTCATCTCCTGATTGTCGCGATCCAGGGCGTTGGCACGGTCCTGAATTTGCTGGTACTGCCGGGCAAGGGCCGTCTGCTGCTGTTCCGATTGGCCGAGTCGGCCTTTGAGTACCATCGAATTGTCGGCGCAGCCGGCCAGCGCCAGGACGAGCGACATCCAAGCCAGGACGAAAAGCCGCGACATGACAGTCTCCGGGACAGCCCGCTCGAACGGGGACAACGACAAGTGGGCCGGATGGTAACAATCCGGCCCAGGGGGGGCAAGAGCAATTCACGGCCGAGCATGGTGGGGTGTTTAAATGCCCCCAAGAGTGGCTCTCGCCAATCGCAGCCTTCCGGCGACGCCCTTCTTGCTGTCGCCCCGCTCCCCAGTAGAATACACATGTCTTTTCTGTCGGAGGCGGCATGATGCTGGACCTGAAGCCACTGGTCGACGCCATCCTGAAGGATTACGCCCTGCCCGAGTTCGGCGTTCACGGCGTCGGCCATTGGGCAAGGGTGTTGGAAAACGGCGTCCGGCTGGCCGATCAGACCGGAGCGAACGTCGAGGTCGTTCGCCTTTTTGCCATATTTCACGACGCGCGGCGAGTGACCGAAGCCGCCGATCCGATGCACGGTGTGCGCGGGGCCCAGCTTGCCGCGGAACTGCACGGCGAATTGTTCCATCTCGACGAGGATGCGTTCGATCTGCTTTTCGTGGCCTGCGCGGGGCATCGCGATCGTTTGATCGACGACGACCCGACGGTTCAAACATGCTGGGACGCCGACCGGCTGGACGTCGGACGCATGGGGGCCGCGATCAGTCCGCTTTGGCTTGGGGCGGGAACGTACGAAAACGCCCCGCTGGTCGAGTGGGCGGATCGCCGCGCGAAGGCCCAGGCGATTCCCGAGTGGGTGGGTCGCGCCTGGGGATTGGGCGAGCGACGGCCGCGAAGGATTGCCCGCAATAATCGCCGCACGGCGGGGCGAAA
>CAYMQL010000541.1:0-2446 GCA_964392255.1 uncultured Planctomycetaceae bacterium
CACTTACAGACGGCGTAACCGACCGAATTGGAAACGGCATTGAGTGGCACCCAATTCCAAAATCAAAGGTTGACAAAGCACTAGGGGCGGGGAACGCACAACGCGGTTTTTTCAACACGCGGCACGTTGGCGCCTCGTCTGGCACCATGGGCCGAAAAGCCAAACACAACCCGTTTATCGCAGTCGAGCGATCCCGTCGCAATCCGGCGGCGGCCAGCAGGCTGTCCGCGTCTCGAAATTGGTTTCGCCTTGTCGTCGCGTGCGGACTGTTGCTGGCCGCGGTCGTTCTTGTCTACGGCCAAACCGCCCGCCACGACTTCATTTGCTGCGACGACGACCAGTACGTCTTTTGCAACCAGAAGGTGGCCGACGGACTCACCTGGTCGGCCGTCCGCTGGGCGTTGGTCGATTCCCGCGCGGGCAACTGGCATCCGCTCACATGGCTTTCGATCGCGGCCGACGTGCAATGCTACGGCCTCTGGCCCGGCGGCCACCATTTGACGAGTGTTTTGCTCCACGCCGCAGCCGCCGTCGTACTGCTGCTGGCTCTGAATCAGCTAACTCATGCGTTCTGGCCAAGCGCGTTCGCGGCGGCCGTGTTTGCGCTGCATCCGTTGCGGGCGGAGTCGGTGGCATGGGCCGCCGAACGCAAGGACGTGCTGAGCGGCCTGTTTTGGATGCTAACGCTGTTGGCCTATGGCTGGTACGCCCGACGGCCGAGCGTCGGCCGCTATCTGGCGATGCTCGGCCTGTTTGTCTTAGGGCTGGCGTCGAAATCCATGTTGGTCACGCTGCCTTGCGTCTTGCTCTTGCTGGATTTCTGGCCGACGGCCCGATGGAGGCCGAAACGGATGGCCGCCGAGCCTGCGACACAAACGCCGCCCCGCTTTCCACAGCGGACGCTCGGCTGGCTGCTGATCGAAAAGCTGCCGCTGCTGGTCTTGTCGGTCGCCGTCAGCACGATCGTAGCAACGGTGCAGAGAAACGCCGGTGCGATGCAGATGATGCACCCGCTGCCGCTTGGCATCCGGCTGGCCAACGCCGCGACTTCCTATTTGGGCTATCTCGGCAAAGCGGTCTGGCCGGCCGGACTGGCGCTCGGCTATCCGCATCCGGCGGTGCTGCGGGGCGCGTCGATGTCCGAAATCGCCTGGAACGGACTCGCGGCGGCCGTCCTGTTGGCAATGATCACGCTGCTTGCGCTCTGGCAGGTGCGCCGCCGGCCGTATCTGCTGGTCGGTTGGCTTTGGTATCTCGGCACGCTGCTGCCCGTGATCGGCCTGGTTCAGGTGGGCATCCAGGGCATGGCCGATCGCTACACCTACATTCCAATGATCGGCGTCTCGCTCATGGTAGTTTGGGCCGCCGCGGAGTTGGCATCGCGGGGCCGCCGCGCCCGGCTGGGGCTTTGCATTGCGGCCGCGGCGCTGCTGGCGACGTGGACCGCGCTCAGCGCGGCTCAAACCGCGCGCTGGTACGATAGCCAAACGCTTTTCGAGCATGCAATTCAAGTCGATCCCAATAACTTCTTCGCCCACAACCACCTCGGTCTGCTGCTGTATGCGCAAGGGCGCAGCCACGAAGCCGGCGACCATTTCACCGAGGCGGTTCGGCTCGCGCCGGATTACGATTCGGCCAACGGGAATCTCGGGGCGTTTTACGCCAGCCGCGGCGATTATCAAGAGGCCGCGCGATGGTTTCAGGAGGCGTGCCGCATCAACCCCAACATTAGCGCATTTCACGAAAATCTGGGCATGGCCTATCTGTGCCTGAACAAGTTCGACGCCGCCGAGGCCGCGTACCGCGAGGCCGTCAAGCTTCAGCCCAATCTGGCCGCGGCTCACGACGCGCTTAGCGCGATCTTGTTGCGTCGGGGCGAAACCGCCGCCGCGCTGGTCGAACTGAACGAAGCGGTGCGCTGCGCGCCAAACGACGCTGCGCTGCTCACTCGGGCTGCATGGCTGCTGGCCGCCAATCCAGATCCCGCCGTTCGCAACGGTTTCCGAGCCGTTGAGCTGGCCGAACGCGCGGCGCGTCTCCGCGGCGACGACGCGGCCGTTTTCGACGCACTAGGCGCGGCCTATGCCGAGTCGGGCGATTTCCGAAAAGCCCTGAACGCCGCCCGCCATGCGCAGCAACTCGCCGCGCAACAGAAACAGCAGCCCCTTGCCGACGCCATCGCAACCAGAATCGCGCTCTACGAAGCCAACAAACCCTTCAGGTCGGCGAAGCCGTCGCCCAAAGACTCTCTGCCGCCATGACGCGAAAAACTTCTATGCCGGCGGAATGGCTCGTCTGCGGTCTTCTGCTGCCGGCCGTCTGGTTGGTCTTCGGCCAAACGCTGCGCCATAGCTTCGTCAACTACGACGACGAAAAGTATGTGCTGAAGAACCCGCAGGTCGCCCGCGGACTGAGCGCCGAGGGTCTTGCCTGGGCGTTCACCAGC
>CAYMQL010000542.1:0-2442 GCA_964392255.1 uncultured Planctomycetaceae bacterium
AGCGTGGCCGAGCTGTTTGCCTGGGCCGACAAGACCCTGGGCAAGGTCGACATCCTGGTCAACAACGCCGGGAACAACATTGTGCAGCAGATCGACGAGATCCGCGACGTCGATTGGGATATGCTCGTGGAATTGAACCTGAGCAGTTGCATGGCGTTGACGCGGGCGTTGGCGCCGGGCATGAAAGAGCGCCGCTGGGGGCGGATCATTTTCATTTCTTCGATTATGGGGCTGGCCAGCACGTCGGGGCGAGACGCCTATTCGGCCACGAAGTCGGCGCTGTTGGGCTTGGCGCGGGCGGTGGCGTTGGACCTTGGGCCCTGGGGCGTGACGGCCAATTGCATTGCGCCGGGACCGATCGCCACGGACATGCCGATGTCGATTCTCAGTCCCGAGCAGCAATCGGCGCTGGCGGCGCGGACGGCGTTGAATCGCTGGGGCCGGCCGGACGAGGTGGCCTCCCCTGCCCTGCTGCTGGCCAGCGAGGCCGGCAGCTACATCAGCGGGACGGTGTTGGTGGTCGACGGCGGGGCGTTGGCGCGGGTGTTTTGAGGGGCGTCTGCCGCCAGTTTTCGAGAGCCGCGCGTTATTCTTCCGAAGATGGTTGGTCGAGGATTTCTTCGGAGCGGCCGCCCGAGCAAAAGTTTGCCAGCCGGCCGAGCAGGCGGAAGTAAGTGAGCCATGCGGCGGGCAGCAAGGCGGCGGCGAGAATGGTGTTCAAAATTCTCCAGTTCCAGGATGCGGCGAGCAAGAAGGCAAGGAGGACGGCTGCCGGGACGGTGATCAGATAGAAGGACGTCCAAGCGCGACGCGCGCGGAGGACGCTTTCCCATAAGGGCGGCCAGACGGGGTTGGCGGCGGAGCTGGTTTCGAGCATCGAGAGCAGCGCCAAGGGGAAGAGCAGCGAGGCGGTGAAGGCGATGGGCAGCGATTTTGGGCAGCCTGCCCAATCGGCCAGCGGTGCGACGATCAGGCCGGGCAACGCGCCGAAGGCCGCCGCGCTGAAGACGTAGAGGCTTTCTTTGGCGGCGCGTTCGTGGAACAGCAGCGACCACGGTTCGACCGAGTCGCGTCCGGCCCAGGTTTTTCGGAGTACGGTCAGGCCATAAACCGAGGCGGCGACGGCCCAGGCGGCCAGCAGGGGAATCGCCAACGCAACCAGCACGACGCATGCGACCAGAGCGCCGGCGGAGACGCCGTTTTTTTCGTCGGAGGTGGTGGCACAGAGAAAGCCGATTCGCAGCGGGACCAGTGCGGCCAGGATAAGGCCGGCCAGCAGCAGCGTGTGCGCGCGAGCGGCGGCCTGGAACGGAAAGTTCAGGATATTGGAAGAAAATGTTCCGCTGGGCGGCGCGCCGCGGAGCATCTGCCATTCGGTTTTGACGGGCTCTTCCGCCACGACGTCGCGATAGCGGCTGCGATCTTCGGGCGGCGGTCGGTAGTCGTGGCCGGCAGCGTAGGAAGGCAGCGGCGGCGGGGGCGCCTCGGGCTCGACGCGGACGGCGTATTCATCAGGTTCTTCTGCGCCCCCCTGCCCTGCCCCGGCGTCGGACGGCGAGGCGGTGGGCACGATCAACTCGAGGTTGCAGTTGGGGCACTTGATTTTTTCGCCCGGTGCGGCGTCGCCCCAGGGAACGGGTGTTGCGCAGCGCGGGCAAGGCAATGAAGAAGCGGCGGCGTCGGAGGGCGTCATGGCTTATGGAGTGGAATTGGAAGGGGCGAGGAAAATGCTTTGGGTTTTTTGTCAGGCAAGACGCTTGTGCTGCTTTTATCCTTCGCTGCCCATGACGGCGCGGTAGCGGGTCCAAAGTTCGTCGCCGAAATCGGCCAGGGCGTCGCAAAAACGTTCGACCAGGTCGTCGAGGGCGTGCCAGTCGAGGCCTTCGAAGCGAAAGGCAAGAGCCGGTTCGGTCGTTGCGCTGCGCATCAGGACCCAGCCGCCGGGCAGATCGATTCGCACCCCGTCGAGCGATCGTTGTGGAAATTGGGACCATGCCGCGCGGACTTGCTCGATGATCTTTGGTTGATCGGAGGTTGGGACGGGGATGCGCAGCTCGGGCGTGATGTAGATCGGCGGGCACTGGCGGCGGCGTTCGGAGAGCGTGCGGTCGGAGCGAGCAAGGTGTTCGATCAGCAGGCAGGCCGTGTACAGGGCGTCGTCGCCGCCCTGCAGGGCGCGATGAAAGTAGCGGCCGCGCATGCCGGCGCCGAAGGCCGCGTCGGATTCGCGCATTTGCTTTTCGAGGAAGGATCGGCCGCACGGTGCGGGCAGCGGGTCGGCGCCGAAGGTGCGGGCGGCCTGGGCGATCTGGTCGGACAGACGCTGGTCGTAAACGAAACGCTCGCCGCGCAACTCCGACCCGAGACAGTTCAAGAGCGACCACGCGGTTTCTTCCGAACTGAGGACGACGCCTTCGTTGTCGACCAAAGCAAGACGGTCGC
>CAYMQL010000543.1:0-2435 GCA_964392255.1 uncultured Planctomycetaceae bacterium
ACCCCGACGAAATTCGCGGTCGGCTGAAATCACTCTCTGCCGAGGAAAAAGAGCTACGGCGGATTCTACGGCTGCGCTTGGGGGCCGAAAAAAAGAAGGAGGCCTCGCCATGCCGCAAGTAGCCTCACCCGCGCGCTATCTGACTCCGCCGCAAATCGCCGAACGATTCGGAGTTGACGCGCACAAAATTCTTTCTTGGATTCGCCGCGGCGAGCTACGCGCCGTCAACATCGGCGACGGCTGCCAGCGGCCGCGCTATCGCATATCGCCGGACGACCTGGCCGTCTTTGAGGCGCGCCGTGCCGCCGGACCCGAGCCCAAAATATCGCGTATTCGTCGCCGCAAAGACCCCTCGATAATCGAGTTTTTCTAATGAACATTCTTTTAGATCACCATCGCGCCGAGCTGCGCCGATCCGGGCTGAGCGACGAAACTATCGACGCCGCGGGCGTCCGATCCGAAGTCGAGCCAGCCAAACTGGCCGCGCTGTTGGATTGGAAAAAGTATCCGCCGAAATGCTGCCCGGCCATCGTTTTTCCGTTCCTGGATGCCGAAGGTCGCAACGGCTACGCCCGCGTCAAGCCCGACCGACCGCGACTGAGTGGAAAGAAGGCCGTCAAATACGAATCGCCGCGCGGCCGGTCCAACGAAATCTATTTGCCGCCTGGCTTGGCCGACGTGCTGGCCGACCCGACGCGCGAACTACTGATTACTGAGGGCGAGAAAAAAAGCCTCTGCGCTTCGCAACACGGCTATCCTTGCATCGGGCTGGTCGGCGCGCTTGGATGGAAAGACAAAGGCCGCGAATCGCTCTTGCCGGCGCTCGAGCGCGTGGCGTGGAAGGGGCGGCCAGTCTGCATCGTTTTCGATTCTGATATTTCCGAAAACGAAAATGTACAAGAAGCTGAAGCGCGGCTTGCGGCGATGCTAGAAAACCGCGGCGCGCGGGTCAAGGTCTGCCGCATTCCCGGCGGGCCGAACGGTGCGAAGCAAGGCATCGACGATTATGTTGTTGCGCAGACAGTAGCGGGCGTCGATCCGAAAAAGACGATCCGAGAATTACTGGATGCGGCAGAAGAGCCGGCGCCGCCCAGCGCGGTCGAAATGAAAATGCCCGCCAAAATGATTGACGCTGGGCCGGAGGCCGACCGCTTTCTTGACGGTGCGCGCGTCGATGGCGTTCCGAAACTGCGATTCTGGCGCGGTAGTTGGCTATACTGGACGCGCGCCGCCTACGCTGAGATACAGCCGGCCGAAGTGCGCGCCGAATTGGTAACGCATCTTGACACGCGATTCGCCGGGCTAACCGCGAGCGCAACCGGAAACGTGCTGGACGTGCTGAAAGCTAAATCAATTCTTGCTGGGCGCGTCGAGCCGCCGGCGTGGTTGGGCGACAAGCCGGAGCCGTGGCCCGCCGATGAAGTTATGGCCGCAAAAAATGGGCTCGTACATATCCCGTCGTTGGTCGCGGGCGCGGATTACACCATTCCGCCGACGCCGCGATTCTTTTCGACGGCTGCCCTCGATTACGATTTTCAGGCCGACGCGCCCGAGCCGAAAAACTGGTTGAGGTTTCTAGCCGATTTATGGCCCGACGATCAGGCCAGCATCGACGCGCTGCAGGAATGGATGGGCTACACCCTGACACCCGACACCCGCCAACAAAAGATTTTGTTGGTGGTCGGGCCGAAGCGCAGCGGCAAGGGCACGATAGCCCGCGTGCATCGCGGCTTGATCGGCGCGCCGAATTGTTGTGGCCCGACGCTGGCGAGCCTTGCCCAAAACTTCGGACTACAGCCGCTTCTTGGAAAATCCGCCGCGATAATTTCCGATGCCCGGCTTGGCGGCCGCGCCGATTCGCAAGTGGTGGTCGAACGGTTGTTGAGCATCAGCGGCGAGGACGCGCTCACGATCGACCGCAAGTTTTTAGAGCCGGTTACGGCGAAGCTGCCAACGCGCCTAATGATCTTTTCCAACGAACTGCCGCGCCTTGGAGATTCGAGCGGCGCGCTTGCAAGCCGGATGATCGTTTTGCGCATGACCCGATCATTTTTTGGAAAAGAGGACCACGATCTTGGAGAAAAGCTGCAAGCGGAACTGCCGGGCATTTTGCTGTGGTCTATCGCCGGCTGGCAGCGGCTGCGCCAACGCGGGCGTTTTGTTCAACCTGAGAGTGGCGCGGAATTGATGGGCGACCTGGAAGACTTAAACAGTCCCATCGGACAATTTTTGAGGGAAGAATGTGTCGTCGGCGACGACTGCCGGGTGTCGCGTGCCGACCTCTACGATGCCTACAAGAAATGGTGTGAGGAACACGGCCGCATACGCGTTGACGACCAAGTTGGTTTCGGGCGGCAATTGCGCGCCGCGGTGCCCGAGGTTCGGGATTCGCAGCCTCGCGTCGATGGGCGACCAATTCGACACTATGAGGGGGT
>CAYMQL010000544.1:0-2433 GCA_964392255.1 uncultured Planctomycetaceae bacterium
GGCAGCCGGGGGCGTACATGTCGACCGGCACGAACCGGTCAATGCCCTGCACGACGCTGTACGTGTCGAACACGCCGCCGGTCGAGGCGCACGCACCCATCGAAATGCACCACTTCGGGTCGGGCATCTGCTGCCAAATCCGCTGCAACACCGGCAGCATCTTCATCACCACCCGGCCGGCCACGATCATCAAGTCGCACTGCCGCGGACTGAACCGGAACACCTCGGCCCCGAATCGCGCGATGTCGTGCCGGCTCGCCCCGGTGGCCATCAGTTCGATCCCGCAGCAGGCCGTTGCAAACGGCATCGGCCAAAGGCTGTTCTTGCGACACCAACTCACCAGTTCGTCGAGCTTGGTGACGACCACGTTATCGGGCAACTCGGCTAGCGCCATCGAAACACCCCCTTGCGCCAGTCGTAAACATAGCCGAGCGTCAGCAGCAACAGAAACACCATTGCGCCGCCAAACGCCAGATCGCGGCTCTCGACCTGCCCGGCGGCCACTGCCGCGTTGATGCCGGTGTGAGGGGAGAGGGGAGAGGGGAGAGGGGAGAGAGGCTGGTGCTTTCCGTCGCCACTAAGCGGTTGACCAAAAACGACTCCCCTCTCCCTTTGGGAGAGGGGCAGGGGGTGAGGGCGGATTGTCTCAGCAAACGCCGAAGTTGTTATTGGATGACCGCTTACGGGTTGTACATTGGCATTCGCGACAAATTCACTGCCGGATGTTGCAACGGGTCTCTCTCCCCTCTCCCCTCTCCCCTCTCCACTCATCGCCACCGCCCAGGGATACAAAAACAGCAGCTCCACATCGAACACCAAAAAGGCGATGGCCAGCAGGTGGAAACGGACGTCGAACCGCCGCCGGGTGTCGTGGATCGGGTCCATCCCGCTTTCGTAGGGCATCCGCGTCACGCGGCTCGGCCGCCCCGGATTGAACAGCCGGGCGATCAGCAGCAGGCCGACCGCCAGCCCAATCGCGCAAACGACCATCAGGAAAACTGGCAGAAAGGCATTGGGCATCCGTGGTCCTCCCTTTCTCGCACCGGGGTTTCAGCGGCCGCCACATTTTAGGGATACCGTTTCGGGTGGTCAATCGCCTTTTGCTTGCCAGAATGGCATTCTTTTGACTGTCAGGTCAACTCTTTGTAGTAGCCGGGGGCTATCTTGATACAACATTGACTTTGCCGAGAGTCAATAATTGTCGCGCTCGCCCCTTTTCTTTGGCGGTCAAGCCGCTTAGGATCGAGACTCGCACCGCACGGAAAAGCCGCTCTCCAGATGGACCTGAACCCCGCCCAATACGACGCCGTTCACACGCTCGCCGGGCCGCTGCTGGTGCTTGCCGGGGCGGGCACCGGCAAAACCCGCGTCGTCACCTACCGCATCGCCGAGCTGATTCGCAACCGCGTCCGGCCCGATCGCATCCTGGCCGTCACGTTCACCAACAAGGCGGCCGACGAAATGCAGGAGCGGACGGCGGCCTTGCTGGGCAAAAAGCCGCCGTCGCGGCCTGAAATGTCGACGTTCCATTCGCTCTGCGTCCGAATCCTCCGCCGCCACGCCCGACAGCTCGGCTATCCGGCCAACTTCGCCATCTACGACCGCGGCGATCAGGAGGGCGTGGCCCGATCGTCGCTGCGCGAAATCAAGGCAGCCGAGACGCTTCTTCGGCCCAGCGACATGCTCTATTTCATCGGCCGGTGGAAATGTGCTTCAGTCCGGCCCGAGGAAGCAGCCGCGCTGGCCCAAACCGATAAAGAACACCTGGCTGCCGCGGCCTACCGCCGCTATCAAAACGCCCTGAAGACCGCCGGCGCGATGGATTTCGACGATTTGCTGCTCTTAACCGAGGAGTTGTTCCAAAAATCGGCGAAGGCCCGGCAGGCCGAGGCCGAGCGGTTCGACCACCTGCTGGTCGACGAATATCAAGACACCAACGCCAGCCAGTACCGGATCGTCAAGGCCCTGGCGGCCGGACACCGCAATCTGTGCGTGGTGGGCGACGACGACCAGTCGATCTACGGCTGGCGCGGCGCCGAGGTGGCCCATATCCTGCGGTTCAAAAACGACTGGCCCGACGCCAAAGTCGTTCGGCTCGAGGTGAATTACCGCTCGACCCACGAAATTCTCGACTGGGCCAACCGCCTGATCGCCTGGAACAAGCTGCGGCACGTCAAGGTGCTTCGGGCGACGCGCCGCGGCGATCCGCCCAGGGTTTTGCAGCTCGAAGACGAGGTCAAAGAGGCCAAAGCGGTCGTCGGCGACATCGCCGCGCGCATCGAGCAGAAAAACCGCCGCCCCAAGGATTTCGCCATCCTCTGCCGGACCAACGAACAGCCCCGCATCTTCGAAATGGAGCTGCGACAGGCGAAAATCCCCTACATTCTGATGGGCGGCATGTCGTTCTACGATCGGAAAGAGGTTCGCGACATC
>CAYMQL010000545.1:0-2426 GCA_964392255.1 uncultured Planctomycetaceae bacterium
AGACGGCGTAACCGACCGAATTGGAAACGGCATTGAGTGGCACCCTAAATCTTAACTGTGACAAAGCGCTAGACGTGCGTCGGCGGTTCTTCGAGGCCGGGGCCGCCTGTAACCGATACCGTAAAAGTGCTGCCTTGGCCCGGAATGCTGGCCACTTCGATGTCGCCGCCGAGAAGATTCGCCAGACGGCGCGAAATCGCCAACCCCAAACCCGTGCCGCCGAATCGCCGCGTCGACGACGCATCGGCCTGGGTAAACGGCAGGAACAACTCGTCGAGCTTCGCCGGATCGATGCCGATGCCTGTGTCAGATATGGCGAATTGGATCAGCGGGGCTCCGCGGCGATGCCGGCCGTTGCGGACCTCGAGCCGAACGGCGCCCTGTTCGGTGAATTTGACGGCGTTGCTCAGCAAATTGATGAGAATTTGCCGCAGCCGCATGGGGTCGGTGCGGATCGTCGTCGGCAGCGGCGGATGGCAACTGGCCTCCAGATGCAGCCCTTTCTGTTCGGCGCGGGTTTGGACCGTTGCTAAAACGTCTTCGAGCAGTTCGCCGATCGCGCACTCGGTCCATTCGATCGTCATCTTGTCGGCTTCGATTTTCGACAGGTCCAGAACGTCGTCGATCAGCGCCAGCAGCAGCTTTCCGTTGCGCCGGATCGTTTCGAGATACTCGCGTTGTTCTTGGGGCGAGGATTCCGGATCCGTCATCAGTTCGGCAAAGCCCAGGATGGCGGTCATGGGCGTGCGAATTTCGTGGCTCATGTTGGCCAGAAAGTCGCTTTTGGCCCGATTGGCCTCTACAGCTTTTTGATGCGCCTCGCGAAGCTTCTGCTCGGCCAGTTTCTGTTCGGTAATGTCGCGCACCACCGAGACCAGCCCGATCGGTTCGCCGTCGGAGTTTTTCATCAAGGCGGCGTTGACCTGGATCGGAATCGGCGAGCCGTCTTTTCGAATCGCGACGAATTCGGCGTTCCGGATGATGCCCTCTTTGACAAGCTGCACAATCAGGTCTTTGGCGTGCTGAAAACAATTGGGCGACAAGAAGCTGAATGCTCCCTGTTCGGACGACAACAGCTCGTCGACGTTTTTAAATCCGCCGAGTTCGGCCGCGCGTTGGTTGACCAAGAGGAGGCGGCCTTCGAGATCGCACAGCGCGATGCCGTCGGGCGAGGTCTCGACGACCCGTCGCAACCACTGGTCGCCGGCGTCCCGGGGCGTCGTCTGGCTGTCTTCGTCGGCATTTTCAAGCAAAACGCCCGCCGAGGGTTCGTCGCACAGCATAGTCATCGATTCTTGGATGCAGAGCGGCACGTCGAGGAAATCTGTCGCCATCGGTGTGTCTTTCGCATTGGGGGCCCGAGCCCAGTACGATCAAGATCAAACCCATCTTATAGGATGATAGGTTGCTAAAATCGCCTTTGCCGCAACCAAAGGGGGGTATGGCCGCGAATTTCCGCTCCCCCCCCAAAGGGAAAAAGCGGCCGTGCGGCCTATTCAGAATCTGCCGATGCTGCCACCCGTCAGCGGGTTGCCATGCCGCGAAGGATGGCCTCGACGACGGCCTCTCTCTGCATGTCGACGGCCACTTCCATGTTGTGCCGCCAGGCGGGCACGCGGCGACGGTCGAAGATCGTCGCGCCGAGGGTCAACTCGCCCTGCGTCTCGACGTCGCCGGCCATCGCCTTCATGGTGAAGAGGTCGGGATAGACGGCGGCCATCAGCGTCACCGTGTCGTGAACGTGAATTCCTTCCAGCCCAAGCTGCTGCCGGTAGCCGCGGAAAACCGGCGGCAGAATTTGGCGCAGCAGCCCGCCGACCCGCGTCGATTCGTCCGGCAGTTGATTGAACAGGTCGTAGCTCAGTTCGAGGCGGTTGGTCACGTCCAAGGGGATCAGCGTTTTCGTCGAGGGCGAGCGAAAGATCGCCCGCGCCGCGGCCGGATCGCAGTACATATTAAACTCGGCGGCGGGCGTCACGTTGCCGGGTCCCGCCACGGTTCCGCCCATGATGACGATGCGACCGACCAGCGTGGACAATTCCGGGTCGCGAACGAAGGCCCGGGCGATGTTCGTCAGCGGCCCGAGGGCGACGATCGTAACTTCGTGGGGCGCGTCGCGGACCTGATCGCAGATGACCTTTTCTGAAGGGAGCAAGTGTTGTCGCTCGGCGACGGCGAAGTTTGCGCCGCCCAATCCGTCGTTCCCATAGAGAGTGCGCCGATCGGCCGAAAGCAGGTTGTCGGGGTCCGACGCCGCCCCGAGCCGCGGCCAGCGCGGCGGATCGAGATGCTCGATAATCGCCTGCACATTCCGCGTAGCCTGGGCCGGCGACACGTTGCCGCCGACGGCCGTTACGGCCACAACGTCAAGCTCCGGGTTGGTCAGCGCCAGACACAGGGCCATTGCGTCGTCGATGCCCGGATCG
>CAYMQL010000546.1:0-2423 GCA_964392255.1 uncultured Planctomycetaceae bacterium
TGCGCTGGGCGGCTCGGCTCCAGGGCGTTCGCGTTCTGGACAACATGGTGGGCACCGACTTAATTCCGACCCTATTCCGCGAGACGGCCGGCGCGGGCCATTCGTGCTTCATGTTGGGCGCCGACGCGCCGACGGTCGCGGCCGCCGCCGACTACGCCCGGCAGACATTCCCCGGCTGGAATCTGGCAGGTTGCCATCACGGCTACCTGGCCGACGAAGCGCTGAATACGGCGGTGATTGAACAGATCAACACGGCCCGCCCCGATCTGCTGCTAGTCGGCATGGGCAACCCGTTGCAGGAGCAGTGGATCGATCGCAATTTGCCCCGGCTCGACGTGCCGGTGTGCATCGGCGTGGGCGGGCTGTTCGACTATTGGGCGGGCAACGTCCGCCGCGCGCCGCAATGGATTCGGCGACTGGGCCATGAATGGATTTGGCGGCTCTACGAGCAGCCGGCGCTGAAGGCCCGGCGTTATCTCGTCGGAAATCCGCTGTTTCTCGCCCGCGTGCTGCGCGAGCGATGCGGATTTTAGCGCCGCATCTCGTTCAGACGATGAGAGATATCGTGACACTGCGGCGAACGTTCTCTGCGGCGTTCCAAGGGCATGAAAAGCAGTTCAACCATCGAACGGCACAGAAGCCGTTCTGCTACAGACGACCGAGATTGTGTATGATATGAGTCGTCCATGGTCGAACCCTCCACCGGTAACTTGTTTTTCTCGCCTCCCATCCCTCGCACCTCGCCATGATCCCACTGCTTGAACAAACGCCCGAGGCGCTGCGAGACTGGTTCGCGGGCCGTGGATTGCCGGGCTATCGGGCGGGACAAGTGCGACGTTGGATATTTCAGCGACGGGCGGCCGCCTTCGACGAAATGACCGACCTGCCCGCCGAACTGCGCAAATGTCTGGCCGAGACGTTTCCGATTTGGACGACGACGGTTGCCCAATGCAAACAAGCCGCCGACGGCACGGAAAAACTGTTGCTGCAACTGTGCGATGCCGAGCGGATCGAATGCGTGCTGTTGCGCGACGACAAACAGCACTGCACCGTCTGCCTGAGCACCCAGGTCGGCTGCGCGATGGGCTGCGCGTTCTGCGCCACGGGCATCGACGGCCTGGTGCGCAATCTTACGACCGGCGAAATATTGGAGCAGATGTTGCAACTCCAACGACTGCTTGGGGCGCAAGAACGACTGAGCCACGTAGTTGTGATGGGCATGGGCGAGCCGCTGCTGAATCTGGACTCGCTGCTGCCCGCACTCGACGTTGCGGTCGCCCGCGACGGGTTAGGAATCAGCGTTCGGCGGATCACGATTTCGACCGTCGGCTTGCCCGAGGGCATTCGCCGGCTTGCCCGAGAGAATTGCCCGTACCATCTGGCCGTGTCGCTGCACGCGGCCGACGACGCCCTGCGCAATCAGATTGTGCCGGCCAACCACGGATTCGGCGTGGCGGCGATATTAGCCGCGGCCGACGAGTATTTCGAGCAAACCGGCCGCCGCGTGACCTTCGAGTACGTGCTGCTGGCGGACGTCAACGATCGGCCGGAACACGCCCGGGCGTTGGTCGGGTTGCTTCGGGGGCGACCGGCGCTGGTGAACCTGATTCCGTACAATCCGGTGCCCGGCTTGCCCTTCCGGCGGCCGGCGGCGGCGGGGACGGCCCGATTCGTCGAGATTCTGACCCAAGGCGGCTTGAACGTCAACATCCGCCACCGCAAAGGCGATCGGATCGGCGCGGCCTGCGGTCAGTTGCGTCGAGGCGAATCAACGGCGTAAGCGTTCGAGGGCCTCATTACCGTTTAGCCGGCGGCCTTGCCCGCCGTGATTTAGACCGCAATTAATCGTCACGCACGGCGGGCAAGCCCGCCGCTAAACAAAAACACCGTGTTGGACTTTTTTCCAACGCACTGAGAAATGCCGGCTAATGAGAATGTCATTGCCCGCACCCTACGCGCGGGGTTGACCATCTGCTATAAACTTCATCAATGAACATCGACTTCAAACTGCCTGAACTCGGCGAAAACATCGCAAGCGGCGACGTGGTCAAGCTGCTGGTCCGCGAGGGCGAGACCATTGTCGGCAACCAGGGCGTAATCGAACTGGAAACCGATAAGGCCGTGGTCGAAATTCCTTGCCCCTACGCGGGCAAGGTCGCCAAAATCCATGTCGCCAAGGGACAATCGGTCAATGTGGGCCAAACCGTACTCAGCATCGAGGCTGAAGCGGACGCTGGACAACAGGCAGCGGACAGCGGGCAGCAGGCAGGCCCTCACCCTAGCCCTCTCCCGGCGGGAGAGGGGACTGAAGATTTTATCCCGAAGGGCGAGGGGACCGAACACGCTGCGACGTTGGCCGCCGGGCCCGAAGCCCGCCGCGTGGCCCGCGAGTTGGGCGTCGATCTGACGCATGTATCGGGCAG
>CAYMQL010000547.1:0-2422 GCA_964392255.1 uncultured Planctomycetaceae bacterium
CTCCGTGGTGCGTTTCTCTTGGATTGCGAGTTAGCGCAGTCGCAATAACGAACCGGGCCGGCGTTTTACGGCTCGCAAGGCTCTCCCCACAGCGGCGCTCCGCCCCCGCGAATCGGAAATCCCAGCCGCTTGTCGGCCAGATAATTGATCAAAGGCAATCCCGCCTGCCAACGCCTCAAATTCCGGCAAAAAAGCGCCGTCATCGCGTCAATGCGCCAACCGCTCTGGCCCGCCACGTGCGGCGTGATGATGACGTTCGGGAATTCCCAAAGCGGGCTTTCCGCCGGAAGCGGCTCGGGATCGGTTACGTCCATCACGGCGCCGGCGAGATGTCCGCTGCGCAGTGCCGCAACCAGATCGGCGGCGACGACCAGCGGGCCGCGCGCCATGTTGGCCAGCAACGCGCCGCGCGGCATCCGCCCGAGCTTCGCCGCGTCGATAATGCCGCGCGTCGATTCGTTCAGCGGCAGGCACAGAACCAAAATCTCGACCGCCGCCAGCAAATCGTCCAGGCGATCGGCCGCCCAAAGCGATTCAACGTGGGCCGGCTTGTCGACCGGATACAAGTCGGTGGCGAGAATGCGAACGTCGAAGGACGCCAGCAACTCGGCCAACCGCCGGCCGACCCCGCCGAGTCCGACGATGCCGACCGTGCTTCGGGTCAGATCGCGCGTGGGCCTTCGCAGAAACTCCCGCTTCTGCTGCGCACGAAAGAAGGTCGGCAGGCTGCGGCACCAACCCGTCAGAAGCGCAATCGTGTGTTCGGCCACCTGGTCCGATAGCACGCCCGACGCGCTGGTCACTGCGATGTCGGAAGCAATCACCGGCGGCACAAGGCAATGATCCATGCCGGCGGCCGAAGATTGGATCCAACGGAGCCGCCCCCGGCGCACCACGGCGTCCCAATCGACGCGCACCTTGGCGTGGCCGCAGTAGATGTCGGCCTCGAACAGTTCCTCGGCGATGCGATTCTGTCCGGCGTCGACCACCTCGGCGTCGGGCATCGCCTCGGCGATTTGGGCGATGTGTCGGGGTTCTACCGGATAGCAGAGGACAATGCGAGTGGACATGGCGAATTCATGCGGAAGTTGCGTGGGTTGAGGGCCGAAAACAGCGGAAAACCACGGCCCATTGTGCCCCAATTCGGGGTCAGCCGCCAGCCCTCTAAACCCCGAAACCCGCGTTTTAACGAGGCAAAACGCGAGAGGAGTGCGGTGCAAACCCGCTAAAAAAACCGAATCAAAGCTCTGGCGGAAAGGACAAGGGGCGGTTATAATGAGGACAGAAGTTTTTGTGCCGACGTTCCCACCTGCGAGCGGTCGACTGCCTTGGCAGACGTATAGCCCCACCTGCGGCCGCGATTTGTGAGTCGACTTTGCCCGTTCGCATCGAACCCGCGAGCGCCGGCCCAGGCGAAGGAGAGTACCCCTGAGCATTCAACGATATCAAATCGGCGTGCTGGCCGCGGCGGCTTTGGTCGTGTTGCGGTTGGCGTTGGGCTGCCACTTCCTCTACGAAGGCGTGTGGAAGATCAAACACTACGACGAGTTTACGGCCGAGCCGTTTCTGACGCAGGCCAAGGGTCCGATCTCGCCGCTGTTCTATGCAATGGTTTGGGACATCGACGGCCGCGAGCGGCTGAAGGTGGTCGAAAAGGACGGCAAGCCCTCGGTCGACGCGGGCATTTTTGCGGCCCGCTGGGATCGGATTCGAGAGAAGTTCGTCGGCCGTTTTGCCAAATCCGGCGACGAAACGCTTGCACAGCAGGCCGGCGACGTATCGAAAAAAGCAACGGCCGGCTTAAACGCCTATCTGAAAGAAAACGCCGAGGCGATAGCCGCCCATTTCCAGTCGCTCGACCGCTTTGAGCAGAATGCAGAGCGCGGGCAGGACGCGCCCTTTCAGAAACAGCGCCACTGGGACCGCATGATGGAACTGCGGGGCGAGGCGGCCGCTTGGATCAACGAGATCGCGGCGCAAGAAACGGCGTTCAAAAACAGCCTGTATGCGTTGCTCGACGACGAACAACGCGCGATGGGTTCCATGCCCGGCCATTGGGACCTGCTTCGCTGGGAACGCATGAAGCTGATTGATTTCGCCGTGACTTACGGACTGACGGCGATCGGTATATGCCTGATGTTGGGCTTTTTCACGCCGCTTGCGGCTCTCGGCGGAGCGGCGTTCATGTGCTTTGTCGTAGCGACGCAGCCGGCATGGCCGGGCATTTATCCGCCCGACCCCGCCGTCGTCGGCCACGCCTTGTTGGTCAACAAAGATTTCGTCGAGATGTGCGCTCTGCTGGTCGTGGCCGCGACGGCGGCCGGCCGCTGGGGTGGGCTCGACTTTTATGTCGGTCGGCTGCTCGCCCGATTTTTGAAAAAATGGTGCAGGCGAGAAAGTTGCCCGCAATGAGAATGATGCG
>CAYMQL010000548.1:0-2415 GCA_964392255.1 uncultured Planctomycetaceae bacterium
CGAGGGCAGCAACAGAGGGATGAGGAACGAGGGGCAAGGGGCAAGGGAGAAGAGGATCGCTCGGTGGTTGTGCCGGTTGATCTGCCCAATGCGCCGGCATCTGTTCCGCCTTCCGCCCTGCGCCTTCCGCCTTCCGAAGTTCCCAGCCGTCATTGGACCGAGCGGCTGCTTCGGGCGGGATTCAGCGTCGAGGAGTGCGCGGCCATTCGCGGCCTGCCCCACGAGACGATTTTAGAGCACACGCGTCAGATTCAGTCTTGATTCTGGTTGACACTCCCGTCGCCAAGGGCGCGAGGACTCGCTACAATAGCGTCATGCCCAATAAACCAGAAACGCGCCCGCCGTCGCCGCCTCAAAATCCCCGCCCGACCCCGCTGTCCAGAACGCCTAACTGGTGGCTGCTTCTGTTGCTAGCGTCGGTGTTGGCGTTGATCTATTATTCGAATCGCAGCGAGTCGCGGTCGGAAATCACCTACGGCATGTTTCGCCGGCAGTTGGAGGCCAAAAACATCGCGCGGGCCGAAGTCCGCGAGCCGAATCTGTTGGGCGACTTCAAGGACGCGCCCGAGGTCCCGGCCGAAAAGCCGAACGAGCCCCCGTTGCGTTTGAAGCTGAAGTTCATCACCACCCTGCCGCCGATGGCGCTAAGGGACGCCGCGTTGGACCGCGAGTTGTACGAGCAGCTTGGCGACGCCTATGCCGCCGTCCAGCCCGCCGACAACACGCCGCTGCTGCTCTTGGCGTATCTATTGGTGCCTGTGGGATTGTTCGTTGGGCTATGGTTGCTGTTTCGCAACGCCCGCGATTCGTTTTTCAGCGGCGGCCTGACGGGCGGTTTCTCCAAGAGCGGCGCCCGACGCTACGACGCCGGCGACCGGCCGATCACCTTTGCCGACGTGGCCGGACTCGAGGGCGTCAAAAACGAGCTGGAAGAAGTGGTCGAGTTCTTGAAAAATCCGGCCAAGTTCCAGCGGCTTGGGGCCCGGGTGCCGAAGGGGATATTGTTGATGGGGCCGCCGGGGACGGGCAAAACGCTTCTGGGCCGCGCCGTGGCCGGCGAGGCCGGCGTGCCCTTCTTCTCGATCAACGGCTCCGAGTTCATTCAGATGTTCGTCGGCGTCGGCGCGGGCCGCGTCCGCGATCTGTTCGCCACGGCCAAGCAAAACGCCCCGGCCATTCTGTTTATCGACGAAATCGACGCCGTCGGCCGGCACCGCGGGGCGGGCGTCGGCGGCGGCCACGACGAACGCGAGCAAACGCTCAACCAAATCCTCAGCGAGATGGACGGCTTTGCGCAGACCGAGTCGGTCATTGTGATGGCCGCCACCAACCGGCCCGACGTGCTCGACCCGGCGCTGTTGCGACCCGGCCGGTTCGACCGCCACATCACGGTCGATCGACCCACGCTTAAGGGTCGGCTGGCTATTTTCGAGGTCCATACGCACGACGTGCCTTTGGATGCCGACGTCGATTTGGAACGAATCGCAGCGGGCACCGTCGGACTGACCGGCGCCGACATCCGCAATCTGGTCAACGAGGCTGCGCTTTGGGCCAGCCGCCACGACAAAAACTGCGTCAACATGGCCGACTTCGATTACGCCCGCGACCGCGTTTTGATGGGCGCAAAACGCGAAGAGGTTCTTTCGGGCCGGCAGAAGTCGATGACCGCCTTCCACGAGTCGGGCCACGCCCTGTTGGCTTGGCTCGTGCCGGGCGCGGATCGCGTCCATAAAGTCTCGATCATTCCCCGCGGCCGATCGTTGGGCGCAACGCAACTGCTGCCCGAGGAAGATCGGCTCGACATCAGCGAAAGCGAATTGAAAACGCGGCTTCTGTTCGCCCTTGGCGGCCGTGCGGCCGAAAAACTGGTTTTCGACGAGTACAGCGCCGGGGCCGAGGACGACTTGAACAAGGCCACGCAACTCGCCCGGCGGATGGTGACGCACTGGGGCATGAGCGAACGGCTCGGTCCGGTCGCCTTTCGCGACAGCGAGGACCATCCGTTCCTCGGCCGCGAGATGGCCGAACCGCGCCGCTTCAGCGAGCACACGGCCCAGGTGATCGACGAGGAGGTTTCAAGGCTGCTGCGCGAGGCCTCGGACCGCGCGACGGCGATGTTGACCGAGAATCGCCCGAAGCTCGACACGCTGGCCCGGGGACTTGAACAATCCGAGACGCTCGGCGAGGAGGAGATCGAGCGTTTGATTGGCCCGGCGGCTGGCAAGCCGAACGGCGCGGCCTAGCGTGCCGGGGCACCGGTTAGGTTGACGCCGCGGCGGGCCCCGGCTAGACTATTGGCCTGTCAGACAATGACTGGAAATGGTCATTGCGGTTTTTCCATGCGGGAGTAACTCAGTGGTAGAGTGCTAGCTTCCCAAGCTGGTCGTCGCGGGTTCGATCCCCGTCTCCCGCTCT
>CAYMQL010000549.1:0-2409 GCA_964392255.1 uncultured Planctomycetaceae bacterium
TCCTTCATCCTTCATCCTTCATCCTTCATCCTTCATCCTTCATCCTTCATCCTTCCGCCCCCCCTACCCATGCGATCGTTCGAGCCCGAAGGGAAGTTTCCGCTGCGGGTCGCGCTCGCACTCGGGCACAAGCTCTTTGAACAAAAGACTCGGCTGGATGTCGGTGTTGTTCTGGTACTTGTCGCTCTGGTATTCGGTAAACTCGCCGTGGATGTCGTGGTAGAAGATTTGGCAGATGGCCACGCCGGCGTAAATCCGAATCGGTTGGACGGCGAACATTTCCAACGTCCAATAGCCGCAGAATCCGACGTCGCCGAAGCCGGCGGTCACATGGACGAATAGTCCCAGCCGCCCGATCGACGAACGGCCCTCGATCATCGGCACCAGATTGCGCGTTTCGGTCCGCTCGGCGGTGCGCCCCAGGTAAAGCTGGTTGGGCCGAAGCACCAGCCCTTCGCGCGGGATCGACATGCGGCGGACGCGGTTGGCCCTGCGCATGTCGAGCACGACCTCTTCGTAGACCATCAGCTCGTCGTGGAGCGTAAGGTTGTAGCTGTTCGGGTTCAGCCGCGACGGGTCGAACGGATCGAGGACGATGTCGCCGCCGAGCCGCAACTGGATTTCTTGACCGGAGAGGACCATCGTCTATTTCTCTTTCACTCCGATTTTAGGGCAAAGCGATTCGAGGGGACACTCGCCGCACTTGGGACTTCGGGCCGTGCAGACGCGCCGCCCGTGCTGGATCATCCGATGGCTCAGCGCGATCCAATCTCGCTCGGCAAACTGTCCCATCAAATCGCGTTCGATTTTTTCGGGGTCCTTTTCGCGGCTTAGCCCGAGCCGGCGGCTCAGGCGGGCGACGTGCGTATCGACGACCACGCCGGCGGCAATGCCGAAGGCCGTACCAAGCACCACGTTGGCGGTCTTCCGGCCGACGCCGGGCAGTTCGACAAGCTGGTCCATCGCTTGCGGGACCTCGCCTGAATACCGCTCCAGCAGGGTGCGGCAACAATTCTGGATGCTCTTCGCCTTGTTGCGAAAAAAACCGGTACTCTGGATGTCGCGTTCCAGTTCCGAAAGTTTTGCCGAGGCGTAATGGGCCGCCGTCGGGTATTTGCGGAAGAGGCTTTTCGTGACCTGGTTGACCCGGACGTCGGTGCATTGGGCTGAAAGGATCGTCGCCACCAGCAACTCGAGCGGCGAGCGGAAGTCGAGCGAGCAAACGGCGTCGGGATAGTGTTTGGCCAGGGCCCGGGCGATGGGGGCGGGGCGACGTTTTGGGCCGGCGGCGGCCATCGGCAGACCTCGAGGGCGGTTGGAAAGCCACGATTGTCGCGTGGGCCGCCCCGGATTGTCAAGTGCGCGAGCCGCCTCTGGAAAATTCGCCTTTTCTCGACTGCCTGCCTATAATCGACATGGAACCGAGAGAACAGCGTCGAGGTGCCGCCGATGTCCGCGTTTGACGATCTTTCGCTTTCGCCGATCGAGTTTTCTGGCCGAGCGCGATTGTTCCCGCTGCCGAATCTCGTTCTTTTTCCGCACGTCATGCAGCCGCTGCACATTTTCGAGCCGCGGTATCGCGAGCTGCTGGAAGATGCTCTGGCCGGCGACCGGCTGATCGCCATGACCGTGCTGACGCCCGGTTGGGAGCGAAATTACGAAGGCCGCCCGGCGCTTTATCCGATGGCCTGTCTCGGCCGGATCACGGCGCACTGCCGCCTGCGCGATGGCACGTACAACGTGCTTCTTTTGGGTTTGCAGCGGGTGCGGCTGCTGCGCGAGATGAAGCCGGTCCGACGTTTTCGTCAGGCCGTGGTCGAACTTTGCGAGGATCAGTATTGCACTTGTTCGTTGGCGCACCAACAGAGCTTGCAGCGGAGTCTGCGCGACGCTTTGTTGCACCTTCTGCCGATGCTGCCCGAGGCCCAAGAGCAGGTCGATCAGTTGTTGGAAAACAACATGCCGCTGGGCGCGCTATCCGACGTGCTCGGCTACATGCTCGATTTCGACATGGCGCGCAAGCAATCGCTTCTGAGCGAGTTGGACGTGTGTCGCCGCGCCGAGTTGCTGTTGGCCCACCTCGCCGAGGTCGACTCGGAGATGGCCGCCGGCCGGGCAGGGCTCTTTTTTCCGCCGGCGTTCAGCGCGAACTAGCGGCATAACATGCCTGCCTATGTCTCGCGGAACAAGCAGTATCCGGCCACCATAGAATGCTCACAGCAGTGGTGCAAAAACGCGCCTTGCGCGCTGCTCGATGCGTGCTGGTTCTTTATCCGCAGGCCAACCTCTCAAGGTCGCGAAAGAAGTGCGGATACGTCTTTGCGGTGCAGTCGGGATCGCGAATCACGACGCCGGGCACGGCCAGCCCGACCAGCGCTAAGCTCATCGCCATGCGATGATCGTCGTACG
>CAYMQL010000550.1:0-2403 GCA_964392255.1 uncultured Planctomycetaceae bacterium
CGCGGAATAAGGAGTTTGTGTCCATAACAGATGTTTACAGCAGTGGTGCAAGCACACACCCTACGGATTTGGAGCTTTTCGCAACAGAAACTACATAAAGCATTCAGTCCATCGAAAACCAACCGTATTACGCTTGAAAAACCTCAAAACCCCAAAACCCCAAAACCTCGAAATCCCCCAGTCCCTAATCCCTAATCCCTCCCTCTCCCATGTCCACTCTCGCTGAATTGAACGACGTGATCGGCGGGCGGCTGAGCGGAGACGTTTTGGCTGATGAGTTGGCGATCGGGCCGGTATGCAGCGATAGCCGGACCATCGAGCCGGGACAGGTGTTCTGGTGCTTGCGCGGTCCGAATCATGAGGGCGAGGCGTTCGTCGACGATGCGTTTCGGCGCGGCGCGGTCGGTGCGGTGGTTGCCCGGGATGTGCCGGACTGCAAAGGGCATTGGACCCTTCGCATCGATGACGCGCACGAGGCGCTTTTGGCTTGGGCGCGGCACAAGCGGAGCCGGTTCGCCGGCATTGTGATCGGCGTGACCGGAAGCGTAGGCAAGACGACTGCGCGGCAGATGATTCACTGCGTGTTGCAATCGCGGCTGCGGGGCACGGTCAGCCCGCGAAACTTCAATAATCATCTCGGCGTGCCGTTGAGCATGACCGCGCTGGAGCCCGACCATGACTATGCCGTGCTGGAATTGGGTGCCAGCCGTCGGGGTGAAATTGCGGCGCTGGCCGCCCTTTGCGAGCCGAAGGTGGGCGTAATCACGCGCGTCGGCGACGCCCATTTGAGCGGTTTCGGAAGCCGCCGGCACATTGCTAGGGCCAAGGCCGAGTTGATCGAGGCGCTGCCGGCCGACGGCCGGGCTGTTTTGGGCGACGACCCATGGCTTAGGCGCGTTGTGCGAGGATGCGCAGCCCAGGTCGATTGGATAGGCACGGAGCCGGGCTGCGATTTGCGCGCGACCGAAGTCGAATGCCAGCAAGGACGCCTGACGTTTCGGGTTGGCGATTGCAAGTTTTGCGTGCCGGTTTGGGGGCGACATCACCTGATCGCGGCCCTGGCTGCGGTGGCTGTCGGCCGAATGTTCGGACTTGATCTAGACGCGGCGGCCCGGGCTTTGTATAAGTTCCGCCCCATAGCCATGCGTTGCGAAGTGCAGGAGGTTCGCGGCGCGACGATCATCAACGACGCCTACAACGCGAATCCGACTTCAATGCGGGCCGCGTTGGAGTTGCTCGGCGAGTTCGACGCGCCCGGACGACGCATCGTGATTAGCGGCGACATGGGCGAACTGGGCCCAAAATCGGCCTTGTTGCATTGGGAGTTGGGAAAACAAGCGTACCGCGTCGGTCGAGCCGATCTGCTGATCGCGTGCGGAAAATTTGCAAGGCACGTGGTCGGCGGAGCGCGAGCGGCGGGCGCGTCGCGCGGACGCGCGATTGCCTGTCGAAGCGTCGACGAGGCGCTGCCGCACCTTGGCCATGCCGTCTTGCCCGGCGACGTGGTCTTGGTGAAAGGTTCGCGGATGATGGCGATGGAACGAGTTGTGGACGCATTGTCGCGGTATCCGCGTCGGAGGAACGCAAATTAACTGAGATCCGTAGATCCGTAGGGTGCGTGCTTGCACGCACCTGATTTCACAGCAAATCCATATTGGTGCGTGCAAGCACGCACCCTACCAAGGCTTTTCGCAACAGAAATAAATTAACTGAGGAACCATTGAAAAGGCTTCGCCGTTTGTGCCGGGTTTGCGGGAATCCGGCGCATACCCTTCCCTCCTTGGGTAGGAGCATCGGCTTGCTGAATTGCGGCTACTGGGTCGGCCGCGCCGGCAAGCGCTTCACGGCAAAGTCTTCTGACTGAGCGCCGGGGCGGCGCAAACACGCCGTCCCGGTTGCTCAGGGATACAACGGAAGGATGAAGGAGGAAGGATGAAGGAGGAACGACAGGCAACAAGTTGTGGGAATCACGCATATTCCTCCTTCCTCCTTATCGAATGCTGCTCTGGCTATTCCATTATCTGGCGGCTTTCTGGCCAATATCGGTCTGGTCCGACGTTTTGACGGCGTGGGACAAGATCACACCGCGCGCGGCGGTGGCCGCGGCGCTTAGCTTTTCGGTGGCGGTGCTGCTGGGTCCGCGATGGATCGCCTGGCTCGGCCGGCGATTTCGCGAACCGATCAAGAGCGACTCGCCCGAGGTGGTTCGCTTGCACGCCGATAAACAGGCTACGCCGACGATGGGCGGGTTGTTCATCGTCGCCGGGCTGTTGGCCGCGGTTCTGCTGTGCGGCGATTTGCAGAATACTTACGTTGCGCCGGCGCTGCTGGTCGTCGTCGGTATGACGTTGGTCGGCGCGATCGACGATCTGGTCAAGCTGCGCACCGCTGCCAACGGCGTTT
>CAYMQL010000551.1:0-2395 GCA_964392255.1 uncultured Planctomycetaceae bacterium
GTGTTCCAGATAGCGGCCGAAGCTGCCGGGAATCGCCAGCACCGACAGCGGCGCGGCCAACAGCAGAAAGCTGAAGGCCATGTCCCAAAGGCCCAACTGTTCGGCGTCGAGCCAGCGGCAAAACAACACTGCCCGAACGAACCCCACCAACCGCTGCACCGCCGTCAACGCCAACAGGATCAGCACGCTGTCGGCCAGCGTGTCCGTCGGCAGCGGCGGCGCGTCGGGATATTCAAGGTTGTCGTAGTTGACGGACATAACCGGAGACGGCGATCAGAGGACGGCGGAAAAAACGCGGCGCAAGAATCCGTTTTATACTTCAACGCCGGTTATTTCGGAATCCGAGTCGGGACTGCCGATCTTCGGCGTCTTTTTCGATCCTTGCCCTTCGACCTGACCCGTCTGATAGCAAAACCGCCGCGTTCGCACCTTGCGAGGGTCCATTGTGACCCAGTTTTTCAACCGGATCATCGTCTCGTCGACGGGAATGCGCTGCAAGTGAAATGGATCGTCGCCCGGGAAGTTGAATCCGCCGTAGGCCGAGCACACGCCGAAGTAGCCGGCTTGCCTGGCCATGGCGAACGCCTCGGGGCTGAGATTGGCGTATTGGCCGAACGGAAACGCAAAGTAGCGTACCGGCCGCCCGACCGCGGCCTGCAAGTCGAGCCGCGCGGTCACAACCTCGTGACGCAGCAGGCGTTCGTCGGCGACGCGCCCTAAATCGGCATGGGTGTAGCCGTGCGCGCCGATCTCGACGCCGGCCGCGGCCATTTCCTTGACCTGCTCGAGCGTGTTCGGCGCCAGACGCCGGCCGAACACCATGTCGTGCGAAAACGGCTCTTCGTTCAGCAGGTTTTCCAGCGTTACGAAATACGTAAAGGGAATCCGCTCTTTAATCAGCCAGGGAACGGCCTGCTGGCAGTTGTCGGCGTAGCCGTCGTCGAAGGTAATGCTGACGCACGGCCGGGGATTGTAGCCGCGGCGGACTCGCGATTGGCCGTCGCTAAGCGAAATCAGGTCGAAGCGATCTCGCAACCACTCGATCTGCCGAACGAACATTCCGTTCGACACCGTCCAGGGCGTAGCTCCATCGTCGGCAATCCGATGATAGTAAAGCACAATCACCGGAAGGCTGTCCTTCGACATGCGCGTCCAGTAGTCCAATGCGCGCATGGGACGGGTGGCTTGATAATAAAGGTTCAACAGCAATTGTTTCCAAATCGGCATGATTGCTTATTGAGGGGTAAGGGACGGAGGGACGGCGGAATGGGGAACAACCTCCGGCGGCTCTTCGCGGCTCTCGGTTGCCCGGCGATCCACGCCATGGATGCTTTGCTTGATCCAATGTTTCATACGGCTGCCCGCCAGCCAAAGACGGTGGCGGAATTGGGCCGCAGGCCGGCGCGGCACGATGCGATAGTCCGTGCAGGGTCGCGGCCGGGCGCCGAATCGGGCTTTGTACGGCTCGTCGCCGCGCAGGAAGTCGAACACCCGATCGCCGCGCTCGATTGCTCCGCGCAGAATCGCAAGATTGATCAGTTTGCCCGGCTGGTGTCGCAGCAAATCGGGATTCACGCCCGCTTGGTAGAAATACAGCGTGCCGTTGCCCGACAGAATATACTCCGCGGCGGCCGGTTGGCCGTCGAGTTCCATCCAGTAAAGCTGCGCCTCGCCGCGGCGGAGCAACTCCGGTGCGACGGCGCGATGGAAGGCCGCAAAACGGTCCGATGTAAAACAGCCCGGCTCGCCGAGCGACTTTCGGCGTCGCTGGTGCAGTTCGACGAGAACCTCCATCGCCCGGTCTAGCTCGTCAAGATTCGCCGCCGCATGGAACACGACGCGATTTGCATGGAGCAGCTCGCGTTCAAGCCGCCGCACGTCGCGCCGCACATTCTTGCTCAGCGAGGCTATGTAGCTCTCCCAGTCCCGCGGTAAATCAAGACGCCAGCAGTTCATTCCCGGCCGGCGATGGACAACGCAGCCCGCGCGGGCCAACCGCCCCGCGAGACCGGCGATCAGGCAGTCTTCCGCATCGACGCCGCCCAATTCCAGCAGGTCCCATCGCAGCGAGTCTTCGTCGGCGTTTTCGACGAGTTGCTCCGCCAGTGCGTCGAGAACGGCCTCTTCGCAACCCGGCCGGCACAGCACCGTCAAATATTCGGAACAAACTTCGCCGGACCCCAGCGGACGCAACACCCGGCCGTGCAAAGCCGAGCGTTCAAAATACCAAGGCGCAACGCCGGCCAGCGAGCCTGCGTCGTCGAGCGCGCACAGAACGGCCAGACCAAGCCGCGCTTCGTCTGCTTTGTGCTTTGGGCCGTAGTGACGCCACCAATTCCAAAGCCACGTCGAGGTGCGAAACGGCACGCCCCCGCTAAGCCGATCCCAAGCGTCG
>CAYMQL010000552.1:0-2392 GCA_964392255.1 uncultured Planctomycetaceae bacterium
CTGGGAACTTCCGAAGGCGGAAGGCGGAGGGCGGAGGACGGAATCGGCGTTGGTGGGCCCGGCTGGTCCGCAAACTCGACGACAAAGCGGTCCTCGGGCTCCGCCGCTCGCCGCTCGTCCCTCGCGCGACGCCCTCGCAGCTTGATCAGCAGATATTCCGGCAGCGGCAGTGGGCCATTCAATGAGGCCTTGCCCTTCATCACCTCGGCGCCGAATTCGGTAAGCTGCAACAACGGCCGGAACTTCGCGATTTCGTCTTGCTCCAAGCAGCGCAATGCCATCAGCGCCTCGATCATCAATAACACCTCTTGCTGCGTCAGATGTTTTAGCAGTCCGAAGGTGCTGAGCTTGTGCATCCGCAGCTTCGTCACCTTGGCGTTGTTCGAGCCGCAGAGCATTTGGGCGATGAGATTTTTGCCGCAGGGCAGCAGCATCCGGGCGCGGGCGACCCCGCTGAGGACCATCCGCACAGCTTCGAGCAAGCTGCCGTCGACGGGGGCGTCGAAAGCATCGTCGTCGGGCGTTGCAGAGGCCCTCACCCCCGGCCCCTCTCCCAAAGGGCGAGGGGAGACAGGATGCTGCACACCGGTCGAATCGTCGGCAGACGGCCGGCCAGCCCTCGCCCCCGGCCCCTCTCCCAAAGGGCGAGGGGAGACGGGATGCCGGCCGCAGTTGTCGCAATGGCCGCAACACGCGGCGTTCGCCTCGCCAAAATAACGCAAGATTTCCCGCTGCCGGCAACCGCCGCCCATGGCAAAACGTATCACCCGGTTGAGCTTTTCAAGCTCCATCTCTTTGCGATGATGCAAGGCCGCAAAATCGATCTCCAGACTCTCAAAGGGCGCGTCGCGGCGGATCATGCGAATCGCACGGCCGCGAAACGGCGGCACGTAGGTGAACGCATCGAGCTTGTTCAGCTCGCGCAGAGCGTTGGCGATCAAGGCCTGATCGAGCTCCTCGGCGGCCGAAAGCTCGCGAAGGCTAAATTGGACCAATTCCTGCCGCCGCGGCCCCAACAAACGCTCGACCGACTGCAACACCTTGCGCTGGTTTCGGGCTTGTTTCGGCAGCAGATCGACCAGCGTGGGCAGGTCGCTGTCGATCCGCACCGAGGCCAGGTTCTGCGAGGCGATCAGCCGCTCGAGTACGCCGGCGCCTTCGAGAATCTGCTCGCAGTTGCCGATGCCGTCGTTGCCAATCGGCAGTCCGAGCGATCCTTTGATATCCTCTTGCGTCATCTCGATGGGATTCTGTTCGATGCCGCAGAGAAATTGATAGACGGCCTCGACATGCTCCCGATCGGGATAGGCGGTGTCGATAAAGTACTCCTGAATGAAGCGGTCCGAGGCGTGGTAGAGCATCAGGCAACGCGACGGTTTTCCGTCGCGGCCGGCGCGGCCCGCCTCCTGATAGTACGCCTCGAGGCTGCCCGGAATGTTGTAGTGAACCACAAACCGCACGTCGGGCTTGTCGATGCCCATGCCGAAGGCGTTTGTGGCCACGACGATTTCGCGGCGGCCCGACATAAAATCGTTCTGTGCGGCCCGGCGCATCTCGGGCAACAGGCCGGCGTGATAGACCACGGTGCGGCGGTCCGTCTCGGCGGCGAGGGTTTCGGCCACTTCCTCGGCCCGCTTGCGCGTCGAGGTATAAATGATGCCCGAGCCGGGCGTTTCGCGCAGAAACCGCACCAGCATCTCGGGCTTCTGCCGCTCGCTGCGCGGCGATTGCACTTCGTAGAACAAATTGGGCCGCGCAAAGCCGGTGATAAACGTTTTAGGCTCGTGCAAGCACAGTTGCTCGACGATGTCGCGCCGTACGCGGTCGGTGGCCGTTGCGGTCAAGGCCAGCGTGGGCGGATTGCCCAGCAGGCGGCGAAAATAGCCGAGCCGGGCGTAGTCGGGCCGAAAATCGTGCCCCCACTCGCTGATGCAATGCGCCTCGTCGACGGCCAGCAGCTTGACGCCCGCCGCGCGCACCGTATCGAGAAAACGCCCGCTCCGAAATCGCTCGGGCGCGACATAAACCAGCCGGAACTCGCCGGCGGCGACCCGATCGAGCCGGGCGTACTGCTCCGACATCGAAAGCGTGCTGTTGATGAAGCTGACCGGCAGTCCCAACGTTTCGAGCTGATCGACCTGGTCCTTCATCAGCGCAATCAACGGCGAGACGACCAGCGTCAGCCCGCTGAGGGCGACGGCCGGCAACTGGTAGCAAAGACTTTTGCCGCCGCCGGTCGGCATGACGCACAGGCAGTCCTGCCCGCCGAGCACCGTGGCGATGACCTCCCGCTGTCCGTGCCGAAAATCGCTCAGGCCGAACCGCGGCAGATAAGAGTCAAGCGTTTGCGTTAAAGAATCGGGCATTGTTCAGACCTCGCCAGCCCCGCATT
>CAYMQL010000553.1:0-2383 GCA_964392255.1 uncultured Planctomycetaceae bacterium
GGGCGGCCCAGTATTTGGGCATTTCCGCTCGCGAGGCGGAACAGCAGGAGCAGCCGTTTTCCGACATGCCGCTTAGCCAATTGCGGCGATGGCAAAATGTACTTCAGGTGCCCATCGCCGAACTGTTGGGCGAGCCGGACGACGGGCTTTCGGCCTCGGTCCAGTTGCGGGTGCGGCTGCTGCGGGTGATGAAAACCGTGCGGTCGATCCAAGAGCGGGCCCGGGTGGGTTCGTTGCGCCGTCTGGCCGACCAACTGGCCGATCAACTGATCGAAATCCTGCCCGAACTGAAAGACGCGGCGGCATGGCCGTCGGTCGGCCGCCGGCATCGTCGGCGCGATCTCGGCCAGGCCTTTTACCGGGGGCAGTCGTTCCGCCAGCTCGACGAGGTGGATCGGGCCGAGGGATGACGTCGCGTTTCGCACCTCAGGCGTCGGCCGGAACCTTGGCTTCGTCGATCATTTGCAGCAGCTTCGAGATGCAGAGCTTGTTCATGCTCGTGCGGTGTTCGTAGGCCTCGGTCCGGAGGGTCTCGTGAAGGCTCTTGGGCATCCGCACGGTGATGACCCGGGTCGGCTCGTCCTGGTCGAAGGCCAACGGGCCTTGCTCGCGGAGTTTCGTGAGGAGGCGTAAAATTTCCTCGTAGTCTTCGGTCTGCTCGAAGGCGGCCAGGGCCTCGCGGGTAGGGTAAGAATGGCGGACAATACCCCGCAGCCCGAGAATCTCGCGATAGAACGTGACCCAATCGGGACTCTGGGCGAACAACTTCTCGGCGGCCTGCCTGATTTCCGCGTGCTTCTCGGTAGCGATCATCGCTATGCTCCTTCCGACGTAAAGAAACGGCTCGAAACGCTTCGCCATCGCGGCGACGGTTCGATGGGATTGTCGGAAGAAGTCAAGGGCCGAACCGATCGTGTTGCAGTGCAAGCAGTTATGGCACTGCTTGCAGTGTGCCCACGCGGCGGGCATGAATGCGCGTTTTGCGGGCACGCCCCTTGCTGCTTAGGTTTTAGGCAGCGGCGGGATTCATATTCTCTCAAGTGTCCAGTGTGCCGATGCCGATAAATGGCAATTTGCGCAAAACGGGAAAGCATTCGTCCCGTTTAGCCGCCGACGGCACGTCGGCGAGAATTGTTTAGCCGCCGACCTTCAATCGCCGGCGCTGCGGAGGGCCTGGCGGATTACGTCGCGGCCTTTTTTGGCCTGCGCGTGGTTGGGGTCGATTTCCAAGATTTTTTCGTAGTCGGCCAGAGCTTTGTCCAACTCGCCCTGAGTGTAGTAGGCGTAGCCGCGATTCTCGTAGGCGCGAAGGTAGGCCGGGTCGAGATGGATCGCCCGGGTGTAGGCGGCGATGGCCTTTGCGGGCTCGTTTTTCTGCCGCAGCGCCAGGCCGCGGTTGTAATGGACGTCGGGCGATCGGGGATACCGTTCCAATGCCTTGTCATACTCGGCAATGGCCTTGTCCAAAGCGTTGTCTTTGTGGAAGGCGGCGCCCTGGCGGGCATGGGCCGTCGCTTCGTCTTTGGACGCCGACAGCATGGTTTCGAGACGATCGATCGCTTGAGCGCGGGCCGGATGGTCTTCCGTCCGCCCCCATTCCTTATAGGCGGCGACCGGACGCGGGTCGAGCCGGATGGTTGCTTTGTAGTCGGCCAGGGCCTTTTCGAGATCGTTTTTTGCAACGAGGGCCAACGCGCGGCGGAAATGGGCCTCGGCAAAGGCCGGATCGAGCTGGATTGCCCGATCGTAGTCGGCCAGGGCCTTGGCCCAATCGCCGGCATGGGCGTAGACCTCGCCGCGACAGAAAAAGGCCTCGTGGTCGTCGGGGGCCATTTCGACGGCCTTGTTCAGGTCGGCCAGGGCCTTGTCGCGCTGGCCTTGCACGGCCCAAGCGTTGCCGCGCTCGCGATAGGCCTCGCTGAACTGGGGATCGGCGCGAAGCACCGCGTCGAAATCGGCCAGGGCCTTGGCGGGTTCGTTCTTTTTGAGATACACAAATCCGCGAACGAAGCGGTTCAACGGCTCGTCGGGCGAGAGTTTCAACGCCTTTTCCACGTCGGCAAGGGCCTGAGCGTAGTCGCCCTGCATGGCGAGTACGTTCGCGCGGTCGCACCAGGTTTCGGCGTCGTCCGGCTCGATCTGAACCGCTCGGCCGAAGTCGACCGCGGCCCCGGGCCAGTCGCCGATCTCGAAGCGGGCCTTGCCCCGGCTGACGTAGGCGGCCGGATCGCGAGGCGACAGGCGAACCGCCATGTTCAGCACCTTGCCGGAGGAGAACAAGCGGGTATCGCGCCACCCGCCGAGGTCCGCATTCCGCACCGGCGCCCGCGCCATGATGATCTTCGTCATGAGCCCTCCAAAGCCGTCACCGTGTTTCCAGAAA
>CAYMQL010000554.1:0-2377 GCA_964392255.1 uncultured Planctomycetaceae bacterium
GACCACGGGGCCCTGTTGCTTTACGAGCCACTCGCGGCACATCATCACGGCGTGGCCCGTGCCGAGTTGCTCGGTTTGCTCGACAAATTCGACGCCGGGCCGGCCTTCGAGCGTGGCCCGGACCAGTTCGCTGCGGTATCCAACGACGACAAGCTGCCGATTCACCCCCCCTTTGGACAGTGCATCGAGTACATATTCGATCATCGGCCGGCCGCAAACGGGCACGAGGACCTTCGGGAGGTCGGATTTCATGCGCGTGCCCTTGCCGGCGGCCAGCACGATGGCGGTCGTTTTGCTCATGACCTCAATCTTGCCACGAAAGGGCTTGACGTTCCAGAGGGGGAGCGGTCTGATTTTTGTTTGTTGCATATCGGCGAGCATTGATAAGTACATCGCCTATTCTGACTTTGCCTTGGCATCGCTATAATCCAACGCCGTCAAGGCGCGACCGAGACGCTTCGCAAAACCCGGAGAACGAACATGACCAAACCCGTCTTCGATCCGTTTCATGCCCGCGATGAGTTTTCGACCGGCGCCGGGCGCGTCGGCATTTATCGGCTCAGCCGACTGGAAGAAGCGGGCCTCGCCCGCATCGCCGCGTTGCCCTATTCCATCCGGATTCTGCTCGAATCGGTGCTTCGCAATTGCGACGGCTCGCTGATTCGCGAGGAAGACGTGCGGAGTCTTGCCGGTTGGGGGGCGGCGCCGCAAGGGGCGATCGAGGTGCCGCTGAGGCCGGCTCGCGTGATTCTTCAGGATTTTACCGGAGTGCCGGCGGTGGTCGATCTGGCGGCCATGCGCAGCGCGATGAAGCGGCTCGGCGGCGATCCGAAGCGAATCAATCCGCTCGCGCCGGTCGATCTGGTGATCGACCACTCGATTCAGGTCGATTGGTTCGGCTCGCCCGACGCGCTCGAACAAAACGTCGCCAAGGAATACGAGCGGAATCGCGAACGCTATGAGTTTCTGCGATGGGGCCAGAGGGCCTTGCAGAACTTTCGCGTCGTGCCCCCGTCGGTCGGCATCATCCACCAGGTGAATCTCGAGTTTCTGGCTAAGGGCGTGCTGGTGCAGAACGACGGCCGCGGGCCGGTCGCCCTGCCCGACTCGGTTGTCGGCACCGACAGCCACACGACGATGATCAACGGGCTGGGCGTGCTCGGTTGGGGCGTCGGCGGCATCGAGGCCGAGGCCGTCATGCTCGGCCAGCCGCTTTACATGCTTGCGCCCGAGGTGGTCGGATTCGAGCTTGTCGGCGAGTTGCCGGCCGGCGCTACGCCCACCGATCTGGTGCTTACGGTCACGCAAATTCTGCGACAAGAGGGCGTCGTCGACAAGTTCGTCGAGTTTTTCGGACCGGCGCTGGCCCGCATGACCGTGGCCGACCGGGCCCTGGTGGCCAACATGGCGCCGGAATACGGGGCGACCATGGGCTTTTTCCCCATCGACGAGCAGACGCTGGCGTATCTGCGCGAGACCGGCCGCTCGGACGAGGAAGTCGACCTGGTCGAACGTTATGCGAAGGAGCAGCAGCTTTTCCGGCCGCTTGGCGCGGCGGCCGACGCCGCGGCACGGCCCCAATACACCAAGCTGTTGCGGTTGGATATGGCCGCCGTCGAGCCGAGTTTGGCGGGCCCGAAACGGCCGCAGGATCGCGTTGCACTGGGCAACGTGCAGCGCGCGTTCCGCGAGTCGCTGCAATTGCCCGCCAAGCAGCGAGGGTTCGCCCTTTCCGACGAACAGGTGCGGCAAGTCGGCCATGTGCAGGGCGACGGCGAAATTACGCACGGGGCGGTGGTCATCGCCTCGATTACCAGTTGCACGAACACAAGCAATCCGCGAGTCATGCTGGCCGCCGGATTGCTGGCCAAAAAGGCCGTCCAGCGCGGTTTGAAGACGAAGCCTTTTGTCAAAACCAGCCTTGCGCCGGGCAGCCGCGTGGTGACCGACTATCTGCGGCAGACGGGCCTCGACAAGCCGCTCGAACAACTGGGGTTTTACACCGTCGGCTACGGCTGCATGACGTGCATCGGCAACAGCGGCCCGCTGCCCGAGCCCGTGGCAAAAGCGGTGACCGAGGGGCAACTCGTGGCCGCGGCGGTGCTGAGCGGCAACCGCAATTTCGAGGGCCGCGTCAACGCCTTGGTCAAGGCGAACTATCTGGCCAGTCCGCCGTTGGTCGTGGCCTATGCCCTGGCCGGCACGGTCGACATCGATCTGACGACCGAGCCGCTTGGCATCGGCAGCGACGGCCAACCGGTGTATCTGAAAGACATTTGGCCGAGTCCGGCCGAGATCGACGCCGTCGAAGCCGGGGCGGCGGGACCCGAGGCGTTCCGCCGGCGGTACGGCAATGCCTTCGAGGGCGACGCCCGGT
>CAYMQL010000555.1:0-2373 GCA_964392255.1 uncultured Planctomycetaceae bacterium
ATAAGCATGTCCACACTTTTTCAACCCCCAGGTACGCTTCCGCCGGATGAACCTTATTTAATCGTATTTTTGGCTGTTTCGGTGTGCCACTAGCTTTGCCAGTGCTGAATTGCCAGCAATCCCGGGCACTGGCAAAGCCAGTGGCACACTCTGAATAATGATCCATCTGGATGACGCACTACACTAGCGCAGGCGGATCGATCGGATTTCGATGGCCTCGACCGGCGTCTGCTCGAACTCCGGCGTATCGTGGACCGGGGCCGATCCGATCCGGTCGACAACGTCCATGCCCTCGATCACCTTGCCGAACACGCAATAGCCGAAGCCGGCCGCGGTTTCGTCTTGATGGTCGAGGGCCGGGTTGTCGGCCACGTTGATGAAAAACTGGCTTGCGGCGCTATGCGGGTCGTCGGGCTGACGGACCATCGCGATGGCCCCGCGGAGGTTTTTCACGTCGGCCCGGGCCTCGTTCAAAATGGTCCTGCCGGCGCGTCGTTCAATGCGATTGGTATCGTAGCCGCCGGCCAAGAAGCCTTGTCCTTGATAGATTTGATGCACGATCGTCTGGTCGTAGGCCCCCGCCCTGACGTAGGTCAGAAAGTTCTCGACGGTCATGGGGGCCGCGTCGGCGTCTAACTGCACCGTGATGTTGCCCAGCGAGGTTTCGATCAACAGCACGGGATGCTGCCAATCGTAGGGCGGTTTCGGGGGCACGGGGACATCGCTGGTCGCCGCGGCGCCCTGTTCCGTGCCGATGGCGGCCGCAGGGGCGGACTCGCCGTCCTTCCGACCGCACCCCGAAAGGACAAGCAGCAACAGAACGACAAAACAACCGGCAAGGGGTTTGCAGCGGTTTGACACGGCCGGGCCTCCGCAGCGATGGAGAAACAGATAATGTGATATTTCCCAAATCATCCATTATCATCCGTAGAAAGGCGTTTCGCCGCAATGTCGATTTGTCCGGGAATTTGCCGCCGTTGATACATACAAGTCAGCGTAGATACGACCCGTAGGGTCGTAGGATAATAGCCCAGCGATTCATCGCTGGGTCAGAAATCACAGAAAACACCCATTCGTCCCGGAGGGACGATTGAAAACGTGCCGCCGAACGCTGAGTTCGCGCGTCCCTATGGGACGCAAACCACGGTAATTGCCTGTCTTCCCAGCAGTGAACTGCTGGGCTATTGTCAAACGTCCCTACGGGACCAACGACCATAACCACCTTGTGTGTAATGACCGGGAATCCGTCGCCGGGCCCGGCAGTCTGGGCGACCTAGTGAAACGTTCTTCTTCTGCGGAAAAATCTGATACAATGAGACCAGCGGCTAGAAGACGTTTGATTTCCTATGAATAGTCGATGGTTTAACGCCTGCGTCGTTCTGCTTTGGCTGGCCACGATGAGTTGGCTGGTCGTCCGAAAGGTTTTGCCGCCCTTGATCGTCGGCGATCCGCCGAGCTTCGCCCGCATCATCGAGGCCCAAAAACGCTCGCCGCCGGTGGGGTGGCGCATCTCGCTGAGCGGCCGCCGGCTGGGTTGGGCGCTTTGCGAAACGCAGTCCCAACCGTCGGGCCTGACCGACGTTCGCACATGGGTCCATTGCAACACCCTGCCGCTGCGCGAAATCGTGCCCGGCTGGTCGCGCATGCTTTCGAAGCTGATCGACCCTTCGTTGGAGCGGCTGCCGGTGGACGCCCGAAGCTTGTTCACTTTCGACCCGTTGGGACGGCTTGCGGCCTTCGATTCGGCCGTGCAACTGGGCGCGGCCAACGACCTGTTCGGCGTCCGCGGCACGGTCGAAGACGGCCTGCTGCAACTGACCGTCCGCACCGCCGGCGTGGCCATCGCCACCGAGGCCAAGCTGGCGTCCGATTCGCTGCTGGGCGATGCGCTTTCGCCGCAGACCGATTTGCCGGGCCTTCGCGACGGACAAAAATGGACCGTGCCGGTCTACAATCCGCTGTGTCCTTCCAATAATCCGCTGGAGATTATCCACGCCAAAGTGGAAGACGTAGAACCGCTGAAATGGAGCGGCGTTCGGCATTTGTGCTGGGTGGTGGTCTACCGCAACGGCGCCGACGGCGGCGTCGACGACGAACAGAACGTGCGAGGCAAGCTCTGGGTCCGCCACGACGGCAAGGTGCTCCGCCAGCAGGTAGTCCTCTTCAAATCCGTTCTCGTGTTCACTCGCCTTTCCGACGACGAGGCCATGCGTCTGGTCGGCAAGGCGGCCCGGCTCTGGCAGCAGATTGAAACCGGCAACAGGGAGCCTTTGCATGATTGAGTTCAACCAGGCGACGCGCACCTACGCACGCAAAGTGGCCGTCGATGGGCTCACGCTGACCGTCCCGCCGGGCGAATTGTTCGCCCTGTTG
>CAYMQL010000556.1:0-2368 GCA_964392255.1 uncultured Planctomycetaceae bacterium
TGCGACGAAGACGGCGTCCCCTGCGGAGGCGTCGCCCCTGATGCCGTGATCCACCGCTTCGGCAACTGCCAGCTCGATCTGGCGTCTCACAAGTTCTCGTGCGACGGCGTCGAGACGCCGCTGACGGCCAAGGAGTTTTGCCTGCTGGCGTATTTCGTGCAAAATCCCGGCCGGGCCATGACTCGAAACGATATCCTCAACGCCGTTTGGGGCCGCTCGGTGATCGTCACCGCACGGAGCGTCGATCGGTGCGTGACGACCCTGCGGGCGAAGATCGGCGACGACGTTCGGACCCCGAGGCACATCGTCACAATCCGCGACATCGGCTATCGTTTCGAGCCCGACGACGGCCGGTAGGGCGTCGGTGGAACATGCGGCCAAGTATTCCTCATGCTCCGCATGAGGAGGGGGCCGATAAGACTTCCTGTTCGGGCAAAATCGAGCCGATATTATCTCATGCGGAACGTTGTCTTTTCCTCATGCGGAGCATGAGGAATACTTGACGCCAAGCATGTGAAATACCGATGCCTGCCTGGGGTTTCGGGCTGCAAACTTCGTCGCCGCAACCGGCCGGTGTAACCTAAACTTGTCGTAACGATGACGCTTCTGCCGCCCATCAAACAAACCGCTTCCGACCGCGACCGGCTATGGCTCGGCTTGGCCGCCGGCGTCGTCGGGCTGATTTTGCTGGCGCTTTGGTTGGCGCCTTTGCGCATCAATCACGACTGCGCCGCGCTGCTGATGCTGGGCGAACTGCTTTTGGACGGGGCGATGCCCTACCGCGACTTCGCCGACATGAATCCGCCCTTGATCACCTATTTGAACACCGTGCCGGCCATGCTGGGGCGGATGTTGGGCGTCTCGCCGATCGTGGTCTTCCACTTGTTGGTGGTCGCGTTGTTGGTCGTCTCGGGCCTGCAAATCCACGGCCTTCTGAAACGACGCCGGATGGGCCTTTCGGCGTCGGGGCGCGGGCTGATTCTGCTGGCTTGGCTGCTTAGCTACTGCATCGTCGATTTGCACGGCGACGCCGGACAGCGCGAGCATCTGTTCATGCTGCTCTACGCCCCGTATTTGTTCTTGCGAATACTGCGGCACCGCGGCGGGGAGGTTTCGGGCTGGTACGCAGTGCTGTTGGGCGTTCAGGCGGGAATCGGAGCATCGATAAAACCGCATTTTCTCGTGGCCGCCGCGGCCGTCGAACTGGCGCTGCTGATCCGATCGCGGCGATGGCAAACGCTGGTGCGGCCCGAAAACTTCGCACTGGCGTCCTTCGTAGCGGCGTATGTCGCCCATTGGGCCTTCGTGCCCGCGGCCATGCGCGAGGCGTATTTCGGCCGCTGGGTGCCGCTGACGTGTCAGGGCTATCATTCCTACGACATGAGTTGCCGCCGGCTGCTGCGGACGATTTTCGGCTCGACGGCCTCGATGACCGCGATTGCGGCGGCGCTGTTGGCGGCGCTGCAACTAACGCGGCGGCCGCGGCGGTTGTCGCATCTGCTGTTGGCGCTCGCCGCATTGACCGCCATGGGGTTCGCGCTGGTCGTGGTGCAATACAAGGGCTGGAGCTACCACCGCATCCCGTTGGACGTCGCCGGACTCCTCTGTCTCGCGGCGGTGGTCGCCTCGCGCATCCGGCCTCCGACGCCGAGCGTCGGACAATGGATCATCGGCGGGCTGATGATCGTTTGTCTCTTGACGGTCTGGCTGCGCGATCGCGAGAAGGCCCGGGCCGAAACGCCGGGCGTGGCCATGCTGCGCGAACTGGTTGTCGCCCACACGCGGCCGAAAGATCGCGTGCTGTTCGTCACAACCTCGGTGCTTCCGACGTTTCCGATGCTGGCGCAGATCGACCGGCGGCCCGGCAGCCGCTATATGTGCATGTTTTCGATTGCGTTTTTCTACGCCGGCTCTGAAAAGGCGGACTATCATCGTTGGGACGAGGCGTCGGCCGAGGAGCGGCAGTATCTCGACGATTTACGCGAGGACGTAGAGCGGCTTCAGCCGCGTCTGATTCTTGTGTTGGATCGCGACGGGTCGCCGCATTCTCGAAACGCGACAGGGTCGGCTGCGAAGCAAGCGATCGTCCATCAATCGGGTCACGATCGAGCATCAGTTTCTGGATGGGATCGTCCGCGAGTCGATCCGAGTCGTTGCAATCCGCGTAGCCGCACGCGATCAGGTGAATCCGCTGACGAAGCATGTCGCGCATCGAGTGCGCGACCTTTCCAGCCTGTCGCGGATCGAGAAACACGCGAGCCATCGCGTCGGTCAAACCAAGCGATTCGTCGACTCCGCTAAGCATAATCGCGCCTCCGTCCGAGCTCGAATAAGGCTGATCGAAGGCGGCAATGACAGGTTTGAGAAA
>CAYMQL010000557.1:0-1715 GCA_964392255.1 uncultured Planctomycetaceae bacterium
GGCACATTGTCGGCGATGGTCGTTAGGCTAAATTCAGCTTTATCTGGAAATGTGATTTCGCATCCGGCGGGCAAATACGTCGACAAAGTAGACGATGTGCGTTGATTGTGCATTGACAATATTACACACCTAGAGTACCTTGGCAATATGTCTATTGTCGAAGTCGCCAAACTGGCCGGCGTTACACACGGTACGGTGTCGCGGATCATCAACCGCCGCGGCGGCGTTTCCGAGTCCACACTCAAGCGGGTGCGGGAGGCGATGCAAACGCTCGGCTATGAGCCGCCGCCGCCACATCGTCGCCGGGGTCGAAAGCCCGCCGCCCGCGGACTTCGCACCGGCAATGTCTGCTTGCTACTGGTCGGCGCACCGCAAGACTTGATCTACCGCCCGGCCATCAGCAGCGCGGTAGCCAGCATGGAGGCGGCGCTGCGGTCGCGACGGTTGAATCTGATGCTGGCGCTGGCTCATGATCTTGACGACCTCCCGCCGGCCGTTATTGATCGGAAGGTCGACGGCGTCCTGCTGATCGGTGAGGCCGTCCACGCACCGCCAGAACCCCATCGCAATCTGGCGGCGGTGTGGGTCCTTAGCAGCCATACCCGCCTGCACGATTGGACTGACCACGTTCTGCCCGACAACGAACGCATCGGCACGTTGGCCCTGGAATATTTAGTGGGCCGGGGGCATCGCCAGTTGGCTTTTCTCAACGACCAGCCTGAGCACCCCGGTTTCGTCGAGCGCGGTCGTGCGTTTCAGGCGGCGGCCGCCGCCATTGGCATCGAACCGGCGATGATTCTCGCCGAGCCGACTCCCGATGACTTGGGAACTGTTTGGGGCTTTGGTCCTGCGTTGCGGCACCCTGAGCTAGTCGATCGTTTGCTGTCGAGATCGCCGTGTCCAAGAGGGTTGTTCGTGCCAAGCGACGAACAAGCCGCCCGACTCTATCCGCTGCTGGCCGCGCGAGGCGTCGAGCCGGGCCGAGCTATCGACATTGTCTCTTGCGACAACCAAGACGCCTGGCTCGCACACCTCCGCCCCCGTCCGGCAAGCTTCGACTTGAACTTCGATTGCATCGGCCAGAGGGCCGTGGAACAGTTGCTGTTGCGAATCAGCCATCCCGAGCAGTCCCCAGGCACGCGCATCTACATCCCGCCGCGGCTGACCGAACCCAGACCGGTGATATGAAGTTCACAAGACGGCAATTCGTTGAGTTGATGACCTTCCAGACCTGCCCGCGCCAGATGTTCTGCGAATTATTCGGTCTCCTGGTGGGCTTGGAGGAGGAATGGCGGGCACAGGGCGCCCGGCCTGATGAGCTCGACTTGACGGCGTTCGATTGGGATTACGTCCCTTATGTCGAGTGCGGCGGCAACGCCGGGCCGCTATTGTCCCCGCCGAAGACGATCAGCGAAGACGACGATTATCTTATTCAACGCGATGGACTCGGCCGCACGCTGAAAATGTGCAAGCGGACGGCCTCGCTGCCTTTGCCGCTGGATTTTCCCGTCCGGACGATGGACGACTGGCTGCGGCTAAAGCCCCTATTCACCTTCTCCGAACAACGCGTTGACTGGCTGCAGATCGAGCAGGTCCGGCAGATGCAGGCCGTCGGTGCGTTGGTGGTCGGGCGGCTGCCCGGCGGCTGGGACATGGCCCGCGAGTTGATGGGCGAAGAGGTGGCCTGCCTGGCGTATTACCAGCAGCCGGAGTTG
>CAYMQL010000557.1:1725-2366 GCA_964392255.1 uncultured Planctomycetaceae bacterium
GTTCATCAGGGTCTTCGAGCGCGTGACAGAACGTATCACAATCGATCAGTTGTTCGTACACGAGGATCTGGCGGGCAAGTCGGGACCGCTGATCGGGCCAAACCAGGTGAAGGAGTTCATTGGGCCCTACTATCGCAAGGCGTGGGAGCTCGTGTCGTCCCGAGGCACAAAAATCTTCAACCTCGACAGCGACGGAAACATAACCCCCCTCATCGACGCATTCCTCGCCAGCGGCGTCAACGTCATGCACCCGATGGAGCCTGCGGCGGGCATGGACGTCGTTGCACTGCGAAAGAAGTACGGCCGACGGCTTGCCATGCTCGGCGGGATCGACAAGCACGTCCTGCGCCGCAGCAAGCCCGAAATCCGCCGGGAGTTGGAGTACAAGCTGCAGCCGCTGATGCAAGAAGGCGGCATCGCCTTTGGCCTCGACCACCGCATTCCCAACGGCACGCCGCTGGAAAACTATCGCTATTACGTTCGGTTGGGCCGCGAAATGCTCGGCCTCCCGCCGTTGAACGGCCATAGCAAGGGCTGGGGGCGAATGGGGTTCTGACGTGCGCCTCCGCACGTGCCTTCCAAACAGGACGAGCATCGCGCAGATGGCCAAAACACCGCTGATCTCTGAGCCGACATCCGAC
>CAYMQL010000558.1:0-2357 GCA_964392255.1 uncultured Planctomycetaceae bacterium
GCCCACTCGGCCGGCCCACGGCGCTGGTTTTCACGCGAGAAGAGCTAGACAAGCAATTCAAGCGGGTGTGAAGTGCGACCTGTTGGTGACGATTGACTCGCCCCCTAGGCGCGGTAGAATCTGAAAGAGGTCATTGCTGTCCATGAAACCCAAGGCGTGGTAAGAAGCGTCCATGAAACCCAAGGTCTATCTGGAAACCACGATTGTCAGCTACTTGACGGCTCGGCCCAGTCGCGACCTTGTGATGGCTGCGAACCAGGAGACCACGCATGAGTGGTGGACGGACCGCAGAGGCGAATTCGATCTGTACGTCTCGCAACTGGTGTTCGAGGAAGCGAGCGCGGGCGACAGCGCGGCGGCACTCAGACGCATTGAAACGCTGCAACCGATCGCTCGGCTGGACATAACGGGTCAAGCGTTCATGCTAGGCAAGCGACTGGTCGCCGGTATCCCGTTGCCCGTGAAGGCACGAGCCGATGCTCTTCACATTGCCGTGGCGGCCGTGAATGGAATGGACTACTTATTGACCTGGAACTGTGCGCACATTGCCAACGCCGCATTGCGGCCGCGCATCGAAGAGATCTGCAGGATTGTGGGCTGCGAGCCGCCGGTTATTTGTACCCCACAGGAGTTGCTAAACCAAGGAGAAACCGATGCGTGACACCATTGTCGACGAAGTCCGCCAGGCGCGCGAAGACTATGCACGCCGTTTCGATTTTGACTTGGAGGCGATATGCCGCGATCTTCGCCAGAAGCAGCAGGCCGCGGGAGTGCAAGTCATCTCGTTTGCAAAGCGGCCCGTGCAACGCCAATTGCTGAACCAAGAAGCGTGGAAGGAATAGAAAGGGGGAAGAAATGACATCCTCGACGCATGGCGCAACCACTTCCCGGGTTGAGGTTGGCAACATCGATCAGCATGGTCTGTGGCTCCTTGTGGACGACAGAGAGTACTTCTTGCCCTACGACAGCTTCCCGTGGTTCCGAAAAGCGAAAGTCGAACAGCTTCTTTATGTCGAACTTCTCCATAGCAATCATCTGCACTGGCCCCATCTCGATGTTGATCTTTCGCTCGACTCGTTGACCCATCCAGAGTCGTTTCCGCTGATCTACGAGTAAACTTAGTGGGAACGTGGCTCAGATTCCGGCCTCGTTAAAAAAAGCCTCAAATGGTTTGCGCGGGGCCGCGTAAAATACAATGCTCGTGATCTAACCATGATTCGCCCCTGCACAAAAGCCGACGTGTCCGTACTCTTCGAAATCGTCAACGACGCCGCCCGGGCGTACAAAGGCGTCATTCCCGGCGACCGCTGGCACGAGCCGTACATGCCGCTGGAGGAACTTGAAGGCGAAATCGCCGACGGCGTCGTTTTCTGGGGTTGGGAGGACGGCGGCGAGTTGATCGGCGCCATGGGCATTCAGGACCGCGGCGACGTGTGCCTGATCCGCCATGCCTACGTCCGGCCCGGCCGCCAGAAAGGCGGCGTCGGTACGCAATTGCTCAAACATCTGGAGTCGACGACCGAAAAGCCGATCCTGATCGGCACCTGGGCCGCGGCCCAGTGGGCCGTCGCCTTCTACCAGCGCAACGGCTATCGGCTGCTCGACGTGGACGAAAAAAACCGCTTGCTGCGCACCTATTGGCGAATCCCCGACCGCCAGGTCGAAACCTCGGTCGTTCTGGCCGATGGGCGCTGGCCCGCCGAAGGCAAGGGGGAAAGTCCTGTTTTTGTTGACGCAAAAAATTAAGCCCGTCCCCACGACTGCATAACCGGAGGCATTGCCATGAAACTGCGTGACATTCTCAGCGTGAAAGGCAGCGCGGTCCATTCCATTTCGCCCGAGGCCGCCCTGCAAGACGCGGTCCGATCGCTGGTCGAACATCGCATCGGCGCACTGATCGTCTGCCGCGCCGACGCGGCCGCCGACAAGCCGCCGGCCGGAATCATCACCGAGCGCGATATCCTGCACGCCTGCGCTGCCGGCCGGCGCCCGCTCAACGAGGCGACCGTCGCCGAGGCGATGACCACGGCCCTGGTCGTCGGCGCCCCCGACGACGACGTTGCGACCGCAATGGGCATTATGACAACCCGCCGCATTCGCCATCTGCCCGTGTTGGCCGACGGCCGTTTGGTCGGCTTGGTCTCCATCGGCGACTTGGTCAAAGCCCAGCTCGACCTGCTGGCCATGGAAAACCGGTTTATGAAGGACTATATCGACGGACCGCGCTGAACCCTGAAACTCGTCGGCTGGGAGACCAAAGGCTGCCAATTGGAATCCGGCATCCACGACTACGGCACCGATTTCGGCAATCCCGAGGAGAACGCCCAGCGATACAGCAACCTGACCTACACCATCAC
>CAYMQL010000559.1:0-2353 GCA_964392255.1 uncultured Planctomycetaceae bacterium
GAAGCGGACCGTTACGTTTTCGGTCGGGGCTGGCTGTGCGGGCTCGATGCTCAAGTCGTCGTACTTGAACGCGGTGTAACTCAATCCATGACCAAAAGGCCACAGCACGCCGGCGACGTTGACGCGATTTTTGTCGGTCGGCTCGTCGTTGGCGGCGGGCTTGGTCGGAAAGTTCAATTCGATTTGGCCCGCCGTCTTCGGGAAGGTGCAGGTCAGCTTGCCGCCGGGGGTGTAGTCGCCGAACAGCACTTCGGCCAAGGCGTGTCCGCCTTCCATGCCTGGGAAAAAGGCCTGAATAATCGCCGGGCAGAGGCGGTTGGCCCAGTTCAGGGCGACCGGGCGTCCGCTGATGTTGACGACGATGGTCGGTTTTCCGACGGCCGCCACTGCGCGAATCAGATCGTCCTGCCGTCCGGTCAAATCGAGGCCGGTGCGCGAGCTGCTTTCGCCCACCGTGCTTCGGATGTTGGGCATGCCGCGGGTCATGTCGCCGACGACCACGATGGCCACATCGGCCTTGCGGGCGTTGGCCACGGCCTCGTCGATCAAGGCCTGTTCTTCCGGCGTCGGGTCCTCGCGCATGATCTCCGTGTCGGGCCATTTGGCGTCGAAATAGTCCGCCCCCTTCGCGTAGAGAATTTCGGCCTTGCCTGCAAAACGTTCTTCGAGCGCCTTCCGCAAGGTGACGACCGGCGCGTCGGTCGGGCCATAGTGGCCTTTAGCGTAGTTCTCGTTGTCGGCGTTCGGCCCGCACAACGCGATCGTCTGGATTTCCAAAGCGTCGAGCGGCAAGAGGCCGCCTTCGTTCTTCAACAGCACAAGACACTCGCGCGCGGCCTGAAGGGCGACCGCGACGTGTTCGGGCGCAAGAACGGTCGCGTCAACGTCTTTCAGCGGACGGTAAGGCCGGTCGAACAAGCCTTCCCAATACTTGACCCGCAGCACGTCGCGCACTCGGTCGTCGATCGTCGCCATGGGAATCGCTCCCTCGCGAACCAGCTCGCGCAGCGGCGTGACGTACCGATCGGGCGGGGAGAACGCGGTGCGCACGTTCAGGCCGGCCATAACCGATTGACGCACGCCCTCTTTAGAATTCGCCGCCACGCGATGCTTTCCGGCGAGGTATTCGACGGCGTGGCTATCGCTTACGACGTAGCCGGCGAAGCCGAAACGCTTGCGCAGCACGTCGGTCAAGAAGTGATGGCTGCTTTGCATGACGTCGCCGTCGTAATCGTTGTACGAATTCATAATGCCGAGCGGCCCGGCCTCGCGAATCACGCGCTCGTAGGGCCATAGGTGGAGCATTTCGGCTTCGCGCGGCGAAATGCGCGGATCGGTCCGGGCGTGGCCTTCACGCGCGCCTTTGGCGTTGGCATAAATAGCAAAATGCTTCATCGTCGAAACCACGCCCTGCGACTGCACGCCGAGGACCATTTGAATCGCCAGCTCAGAGACCAGAAACGGATCCTCGCCGTAAGTTTCTTCGCAACGCCCCCAGCGCGGATCGCGCATCACGTCCAAGATCGGAGCATAGACGTTGTCGAAACCGAGGGCGTGGGCTTCGCGTCCCACGATTTCGCCCACTTTCCGAATGAGCGTGCGATCCCAAGTCTGACCCATGCCGAGTTGCGTCGGAAATCGCGTGGCCCGAAGATACTCGATGCCGTGGATGCCCTCGTCGGTGAACTCGACGGGCACGCCGAGCCGCGTGTCTTCGACGAAGAATCGCTGAACTTCATTGAGCGCCCAGGTGTGTTTCGAAGCCGGCGCGATGAATGCGACGGCGGGAACGTTTTTCTTGTAATAGGGGTAGCCCGTCAAATGCTCGTCGATGTTGGCCACGCCGTCTTTCCATAAGGCCGTCCGCCATGCCTCGGTTGGCAGATAGTCTTTGCAGACGCGGCCGTAGCCGTAGAGCGTGGCCATCTGGCAGGTTTTTTCCTCCAGGGTCATTTGGGACAGCAGGTCGTCGATCCGTTTGTCGACCGGCTGGGTCGGGTCTTCATAGACGTCTTTCTTTCCGTTCTTGTTCAAATCGATCCAGCCGTCGTGATAGATTGATTTTCGCGTGACGACCGGTTTGCCCGCCTGAAGACACTCCTCGTAGCTGGGCGGATACAGCAGCTTCGAGTTTTCGGCTGCGGTCACGCTGCCGGTATGCATGCCGCGGTCGGCGGTCGAAGGTTCGGGCTTTTTGGGCGCGGCGACGGCGATCGTTCCGGCCAGAATTGCGACGACCGCCAAGGCGGCTGCTTTGCAGGAGGCGTTCATGATTTTTGCATCCATAGGTTTAACGACCAAGGTGACGCGGCAAAGACAAAAATTGCCGGGCTAAGGAAAATCTCAGGATATC
>CAYMQL010000560.1:0-2350 GCA_964392255.1 uncultured Planctomycetaceae bacterium
TGGATCGTCGTCGGCGTGCTGCTGTGTCTTTTAGCGGTTTGGCTTTGGATCGCGGGATAGCCGCGTCCTGATTCTGATTTGCCTCGATCTCAGTCAACTTTATCGGCCAAGATGGGCATAATCCGTAAGCTGCGTGCGAGCACGTAGCTTATCCAACAAGCCACGATAGGTTTACGGTGTCCTGGCTGCGCCGGCGCCTTGACCGCGCGGCGGGCGAATCCTAAGATGAATGTTTTGAATTCCCCTCGGCGGAGGCATTGCATCCGTGTCTGCGTTTTCTGAATCAAACGACCGAACCGTCGGCGGCATCGCGGACGAAACGGACGATAAAACGAACGGATCGATCGAGTCGGCAGTCGATCAGCCGCGCATCGAGCGTGCGGTGCGCGAAATTCTGGCGGCCATCGGCGAGAATCCCGATCGCGAGGGGCTGCGCGAAACGCCGGCGCGCGTCGCCCGAATGTACGCCGAGCTTTTCGGCGGCCTGCATCAAGACCCGCGCCGCCACTTGCGCAAGTTTTTCACCGAGACGTGCGACGAGGTGGTGCTGGTGCGCGACATCAGCTTCAACAGCATGTGCGAACACCACATGCTGCCGTTCATGGGCAAGGCGCACGTGGCCTACTTGCCGGGCGAGCGGGTGATCGGGCTGAGCAAGCTGGCGCGCGTCGTCGAGGAAGTCGCCCGACGCCCCCAGGTCCAGGAACGCATGACCGAGCAGATCGCCAATCTGCTGGTCGAAGAACTGCGGGCCAAAGGCGTGGCCGTTGTGATCGAAGCCGTGCATACGTGCATGACGATTCGCGGCGTCCGCAAGCCGGGCGCGGTCTGCGTAACCTCGGCGATGAAGGGCTGTTTCCGCAATAAATCGTCGACGCGAGCCGAATTGATGACGTTGATCTACGGAGACCGTCGGTGAAGGTCCGGAAGAAACCGGCATGAGCCTATTGGACCAACAGCGCGAGCGCATTCAAGACGATCTGCGCGGGCTGATCGCCGGCGATGTGCGTTGCGACGACGTGTTCTTGCAACTGTTCGCAAGCGATGCGAGCATTTTCGAGATGAAGCCGTTGGGCGTCGTGCGTCCGCGTTCGACCGCCGACGTGGCGGCCTGCGTGCGCTATGCGGCCGAAAAGCGTTTGCCACTCCATGCCCGGGGCTCCGGCGCCGGCACGGCCGGCGAATCGCTCGGGCCGGGGCTGATCGTCGATTTTTCAGCCCATTTGCACCGCGTCGTCCGCATCGACGAAAACCGGGCGCGGGTGCAGGCCGGCGTGGTTCACGAGCGGCTCAACGAACAGCTTCGCCCCTTGGGCCGATTGTTTGGGCCGGAGCCGGCCAACGCCATGGTCGCCACGATCGGCGGCATGGCCGCGACCGACGCCGCCGGCAGCCGGTGGCTCAAGTACGGGTCGATGCGACGCCATGTGCAAAGTTTGCAGATCGTGCTGGCCGACGGCGAGGTGCTCGAGGCGGGCCGCGAACCGCTGGCCGACGGCCAAAGCACCAGCTCCATCCCGCGAAAACGCGACCTGGTCAATCAACTTGCCGCGCTGTTGAGGCGGCACGCCGACCTGATCCATGCAAACCGGCCGCAATGTCCGATCTATCATTGCGGATATCATCTGTCGGATGTGCTTACCGACGAACATTTGGACTTGGCAGGTCTGGTGATCGGATCCGAAGGCACTCTGGCCTTGATTACCGAGGCCCTGATCGGCACCGAGCCGATCCCGCGGCATCGCGGCGCAGCGCTGCTTTTGTTCGACAGCTTGGAGAAGGCCGCGCGATCCGTGCTCGACGTTCTTGCCGCCGGGCCGACGGCCTGCGATTTGATGGATCGGCGGCATTTGAGCATCGCGCGCGAGAACGATCCTCGCTTCGACGTGCTGATTCCCGCCGAAACCGAGGCGGCGCTGCTGGTCGAAATCGACGGCGACGATCCCCTGGAAATTCACAGCCGATTGCATCGCCTGGTGAGCGAGCAATGGCAGCAAAAGCGTGCCGCGTTCGGCGCACGCCAGGCCTTCGAGGACGACGAAATCGAGCTGTTTTGGCGGCTGGTCGAACGCATGCAGCCGGCGCTCTATCGACTGAAGGGTCCCAGCCGGCCTGTGCCGGTCGTCGAAGACATGGCCGTCGCGCCGCCGGCGCTTGCCGATTTTCTGGTGCGCGTGCAAAACGTCTTAAAGCGGAATCAGGTGACCGCTTCTTTGTTTTGTCACGCCGGGCACGGCCAAATTCAAGTGCTGCCGTTTCTCGACCTTGCCAACCCGGAGGACGCCGGCCGCATCGAGCCGCTGGCCGACGAGTTGTATCAAGAGGTATTGAGCCTCGGCGGGAGCATCGG
>CAYMQL010000561.1:0-2348 GCA_964392255.1 uncultured Planctomycetaceae bacterium
GGCGGCGGGCGCAGGCATGTCCGAATACGTGGTTCGCTATGGCGCGATGCGGTTTTTGGGGGTCTTTTCGACCTCCGGCGGGCAGGAATATCGCCGCGGCACGGCGGTCATCGCCCGAACCGATCGCGGTTTGGAGGCGGGCGAGGTCCTTTGCGCTGCGACCCCGGAAGCGCAGGCCCACCTGAAAGACCCGGGCAGCGGCCAAATTCTCCGCGCCATGACCCACGAAGACCGCCACGAACAGATGCGCATGCGGCAGCAAGCCCGGCAAGAGGCCGAAGTCTGCCAGCAACACGTCGATCGGTTGGGGCTCAAAATGCAGTTGGTCGACGTCGAGCGAATCTTCGGCGGCGAGCGCATCGTGGTTTATTACCTGGCCGAAAGCCGCGTGGACTTTCGCGAGTTGGTTCGGGTGCTGGCCGGCGAGTTTCAGACGCGCATCGAAATGCGGCAGATCGGCGTGCGCGACGAGGCGAAGCTGCTGGCCGACTACGGCGATTGCGGTTGTCCGGTCTGCTGCAACACATATCTGACGCAAATGCCGCCCGTCTCGATGCGCATGGCGAAATTGCAAAAAGCCACGCTCGATCCCACGAAGATATCCGGGCGTTGCGGGCGGCTGAAATGCTGTCTGCGCTACGAGTTCGAAACCTATGAGCAGTTGCAGCGGGCGGCTCGCGAAACGCGGCCGACGTCCGCCGCCGACAACGGCGACGCGAACGCCCCCGAAGAAACAACGGCCGACGACGACAATGGACCCGATCGCGGCGAGGCACCGCCGGCGTTCGAGCCCTAATGGCGACATATTTCCAAGCCCCCTCGTATTTTCCATGCTCGATCCCAGCCATCCCATCGCCCGACTGTTGCAGGAAGACACGCGCTACGCATTTGATGCGTACGTGTTTGTTTTCGAGGCGCTGAATTACGCGCAGGAGGTTTTGAATCTGGGGGCGGAGTCGCCCAGCGAGCCTCTGTCCGAACCGATCGCCGAGGACGATGAGCCGGGGCCGCAGCGCCACGTGACCGGCCGCGAATTGTGCGAGGCGATTCGCGTTTACGCGCTGCGACAGTACGGCTATATGGCCAAAACCGTCTTGAATAGCTGGGGCATACACGGCACCGGCGATTTCGGCGAGATCGTCTTCAATTTAATCCGCGTCGGCCAGATGCGCAAGACGCCCGCCGACGCCCGGATCGATTTCGACAATGTCTACGATTTCGACGCGGCGCTGAAGCAGGAATTCAAGATCAAGCCGCCGGAAGCCGAGGCTTAGCGGCCTGTTGAAATAGTCGTTTTTGTGGAAGTTTGTGTGCCACTGGCTCTGCCAGTGCCGTGCTATTTTGGATCACCCTGCACTGGCAAAGCCCGTGGCACACTATTTCAACAGGCTGTTAGCGCAGAGAGCGATGCGTTTTGCCTGCTTGAAGCTGACCGCTGATCGCTGAGGGCTTTCTACTCCGGCAAATACAGCAAGCGGCCACAGGTTTTGCAGAACACCGGCTGGCCGAGCATGATCTGGTTGAGCATGTTCAGTTGGATTTGCTGGTTGCAGCCGCCGCAATACTGGTTTTCGACGACGGCCAAGGCGTCTTCGCCTTTCTGCCGCACGACGCGGCGGTACAGTTCGCGGACTTCCGCCGGCAGCATCGCTTCGGTCTGTTGCAACTCGGCCTCCAGGCGCTCGACGTCCGCCGTCAAGAGCGGCTTCTGCCGAGCCACTTCGGCGTGGACCTGCTCGGCTTTTTGTTTAGCCGCCGCCGCCGCGGCCTCGGCGTCGGCGATGTTTTTACCAAAAGTATCAACCCGTTCCAGGGATTCCAGAATTTCATCGGCCAGCACGCTGTTGGCCATTTCGTCGGCGGCAATTTGATCCAAAAGCGCCTGATACTCGCGGTTGTTGTTGGCCGCGTTGAGCTTGCGCCGCAGGTCTTTCACCTTGTCTTCGCCGGATTTCAGTTGAAGCTGTTTTTGATCGGCAGCCACGCGAAGGGCCTTGGCTTCGGCTTTCGCGCGGCTGAGCAGTTCGTCGCGGTGCTGGACGTTTGCCTCGGCGGCGCGAATCTGCTGGGGTCCGCGGTCGAGCCGGGAGTGTAGGTCGCCAAGCTGGCGATGGATGCAATGCAGGGTGCGGAGTACGGAAACGTCGACGTTCGGTGGGGTGGAAGGCATGGAAGTGGATGTGGTTGGAAGATCAAGACAACGTGTTACTACAAGAAACGAAAAAAGCCGCCGGTTGGGGAACCGGCGGCTTGGCAGCTCGCCTTAACCGGCTGCACGCTCCAGTTCAACCGGATATTCGAACGGGACGGCGGGTTCGAGGAAGCCTTCGAGCTGTTGGCTGCGGACC
>CAYMQL010000562.1:0-2344 GCA_964392255.1 uncultured Planctomycetaceae bacterium
GACCCGTTGACGTTTGGCGTCGGCGGGTTGTTTTTTTGATCGACCGGACGCTTGCCGGCAGCCGCGTCAACAACAGCGATAATGCCGCAGCAGCGATTCACTCGCCGCACGGAGATTAAATAGTTGTTCCGCTCGGCGGCGCGAGGCGGCGGCTAAACGCAGCCGCAACGAGGCGTCGCCGAGCACTTCGACGATTGCGCGGCCCAAGGCGTCGGCATCGTCGGGCGGCACGAGCCGCGCAGCGCCGGATTCCGGCGGAAAAATCTCCGGCGTGCCGCCGACCGCCGTCGCAACGACGGCCGCGCCCGCTGCCGCCGCCTCCAGCAAGACGCGTCCCAACGGTTCCTGGCGAGCGGGATGCACCAACATGGTCAACTCTCCGAGCAGCCGGTCAACATCGCTGCGCAGACCGAGAAAATGAACCCGCGATGCGAGTGAGCCTTGCAGCGTTTCGTGCAATGCACGTTCGAATTGCCGCGATTCATCCTTTTCGGAATGACGCCGGCCGACGATCAGATAATGGGCCGTCGGCATTCGGTCGGCAATGGAGCGGGCAGCACGGAGCAGCACGTCTTGGCCTTTACGCAGGCCGATCTGCCCGATTGTTCCGATCAGTTGCGACTCCGGCGGCAGGCCCAATTCGCGATGCAGATAGCCCGTGGGCGTTCGAGGCCGGAATGCGTCCAGATCGACGCCGTTGTAAACAACGTGGACCCGGTCTGCTTCCAGCCCGCCGGCGACGTGGAAATCGCGTGTCGCCTCGGAAACGGCCAGCAGCCGGCGGTGGCAATTCAGGTCTGCCGCAGCCCGGGCGCTCAGCCGAACGATATCGCGCAGATGAGCAAGGCTCGGCAGGCCCAATTCCATCGCGACCGGCCCGGATAATCGGCCCATCGCCAGACTGTTCGCGTGCAGCAGCGCGGGCCGGCGCCGCCGCAGATGGGCCGACAATTCCTCGCGCAGCCGATTTTGCGGGCGGCTAGCCCCGTTCGACTCGCGACACGAAAACGGAAGATGCTCGACGCCCGCGGCAGCCAGAGCTTCGGCCAAAGGACCATCGGGCGGGGCCATCGCTACCGGCGAAAAGCCCGCCGCACGCACGCCCGGCAGCGTCGCAAGCATCGACCGCTCGCCGCCGTTGAGCGTGGGATATTCACAAAGCAGCAGGATTTCGGGCATGATTGCAGCCATTGGTGCGTTTCACGCACCCTACGGAAATGATAGCGGTCTTGGCAATTGCACGCGACGTTCGGTTTGGGCAAGCTGCGGCGGCTGGCAGCGGTTTGCGCCAAGCCCGCGGGACCGGTCTGCCGATCCTCAACATTATGGGAATCCGAAAGGCATTGGTCTATACGAGCGGTTTGGCGTTGGCCACGGGCGGCCCGATCACGATGTTTTCGGCGTCGGATTTCGTGGCCGACGTGAAACAGCGATTCGTCTCGCCGCCGGCCGCCACGGCCTCGGCCAATCCGCATCCGTCGGCCGGTTCGCCGGCTGCGGTCCCGGCGACTTTGCCCGCTTCGCCGGCCGAAGCAATGCCGACGCCTAGCTTGCCCGAGGTCCTCCGGTTCGACGTTACCGTGGAATGGGTGATGCAGCGTTGGCCGCGCGTGTCGACCGGGTTGCCCCATCTGCAATTGCAAGGCTATCGCGTGCCGCTGGTCACTGGCACGCAAATCTCCGACGTGGCCGGCTCGCTGACCTATTACTTCAACGCCGGGCAGAAGGTGCAGCGCATCACGCTGAAGTGCAGCACCGGCGATCCGCGGGCGCTGGTCGCGCTGTTGACCGAGCGATTCCGCTTCGTCCGCCGCTTGACCAACGATCCGGGCCTGATCGTCTACGAGGCGGTCGACAGCGACAACAACAAAGTAGGCAAGGCCGAAATTCGCTCGGCCGCCGTCGTGAAAGCCAGCCAGCCCTACACGCGGTTCGACGTCGATCTGGTGATGGATCGGGCGGGGTGAAGCGGTTAGTGGTCAGCTATCAGCGGTTAGCGGTCAGCTATCAGCGGTTAGCGGTCAGCTATCAGTTCTTGGAACATTGTCGTAGTTTTTTAGCTAGTGAGCACAGCATTTGCTTCACTTCGCAGAGATTCGCCACGATAGGCTCGTGCTGTTTGGACGATAGAAATCCCAAATCGGCGGCCAGCATTAGGTGGTATTCCAACTCGTTGGCGGATCCGCACGACATCTCCAGAAACCGCGCAAAGTCCGCATCGCTAGCCCGTCCGCAACCTTCGGCAATGTTCGCGGCCACCGAGACGGCGGCACGGCGGCTCTGTCCGGTTAGGCCATACAGCTCATCGCGAGGATACTCCCTGGTAGCCTGATATACAGCTATT
>CAYMQL010000563.1:0-2338 GCA_964392255.1 uncultured Planctomycetaceae bacterium
ACCGGCAAAAATTCGCTGGTCGACAAGCACCACCTCGCCCGCGGCCATGTCGCCGGGGATCGAAGCCAACTGTTGCTGGTCGGCCGGACCGAGTTGATGCCGTAGCTGTGCAAAATGCTGCGGGGCGAACGGGCTCATCAACACGTCGACCGTTACGTGTTCGCGATTTCCTTCGATCGCCGTGCGTTTCACCGCGGCGACGATCGGGTCCATTCGTCCCCATTGGGTCCGATAGAATTCGGCGAACTTGTCGTACTCGGTCTGCTCCGATTTTGTGATTTTTTCGACCGGCATGTCGGCCGCGGGCACAAACGCGCCGCGGCGGCCGCGAACCGTGTCGAAAGCCTCGCCGCCGTCGAGCGCGATGCGGCTGCCGTCGGGCAGCGGTCCGAAATCGGGCGGCAACGCGCCGGCCGCCTTCAGCGCGTCGATGGTCGCGCCGGATTGCGACTCGGCCGCCGCCGCCAGCTTGGCCAGTTGCACCAACTCGATATCGGCCGCGGCCTGCAATCGCCGGGCCATCTCGACGCGATAGCGCGGACTGGTGATGTTGCGGAAAAAGGCGTCGGAAACGTAAAGCCAGATCGTGTCGTCGCGATCGAGCGGCAGCAGCGTGCGGGCGTGGCGAAATTCTTTCGAAGCGCCCAGCGAATCCTCGCCCGAGGCCGTGGCCAGAAATCGCTCGACAAGCGTTTTCGACGTGGCGACGAAGTGGAAATCGCCGTCGGCCGCGTAATACGATCGGACCTTTCCATCGGGCGAACTCAGGTACGAGACTTCGCGGCCGCCGATCTTGATTTTCTCCTCTTTGACGCCGCCGGCCGCGATGCGCTCCTGCCGCTGTTGGGCGAAATCGGCCGACAGGGCGAGATTATTGCGGGCCTGGAAGAGGATTCCATACGAGGCCCCTTCGCGGAAAAACATATCCGTGCCGACGATCGCCACGTCGGAGATGACCGTGCCGCCGAGCCATCGCGACAGGGCCGTTTGTTTCAGGACGAGCTGCGTTTCCATCCGCCCGCCGAGGTCTTGATCCAGCCCGCGCAGCGCGATCAGGTTTTGCGCATCGCCGCCCCATTTGTCGAGCGTGTCTTGCAGCCAGAGGAAGTTGGCAAAGCTGCCGAAGCGGGTATAAAAGCACTCGGCCGGCACGCGCATCGCGATCGGCTCGACGGCCGCGTCGGCCGGCGGCTCGGGCACGTCCAACGGCGGCGCGTCGACCGGCGGCGGCAGCGGCAGATCGGCCGGCAGCCCAAGATTGTTCAATCCCAACACGCGGTCCTGCAACATCGACATCCGCAGCGACTCGGTGCCCAAGTTCAGGCCCAGCTCTTTGCGCAGTTCCGCATGCGCCGATTTGGTTTGCTGCCGCTCGGGCAATTCGAGACGCAACCGACGCGCGAGCGTGGCCAGCAGATAGCTTTCGACCAGCGGCGGATAGTCGGGCTTTGTCTCGAACAGACTCGCCGGCCGGGCGTATTGCTTCCACCATAATTGCAGCAGTTGCTTGTGCGCCGCGGGGTTGTTGCGCGTCACAAGCGGCGGCAGCGGAATTGGCTGGCGGGCCGCCAGCGAAAGCTCCAGCGGCTGGTCGCCGCGAAACAGGAAATAGAGCGTCGTCCGCGGCGGTCGGTCCAAGATGCCGCGCAACAGGCCGCCGACTTCCTGACGGACCGGCCCGCCGGTGGTCAGCGGCGTGTCGCGATCGAGAACCTCGCGGAGCACCCGGCCGACGGCGGGCGTTTCGATTGCGGGATAAAGCGCACGGCCGCGGGCTTCGCCCAGCCCGACGCCTTCGAGCCCCAGCGGCGCAGGCAGCATCTCTTGCGGCAACTCGAAGGTGATTCGCCCGACGCCGAAGGCTTCGCCGGGCGCGGTGATCGCCTCGGCCGTGAAGCGACCTTGCGCCCAAGCGGGCGCGGCCGAGCAGCCGGCCGCCAGAAACGCCGCAAGGAACAACAAAACAATCATGCGAGTTCGATTGTACATGGCAGAAGGTCTCTTTTCGGTCGGGACACGGCTTTAAGAAGTCGTGCGATTCGGGTGCGGTTGGCGAGGGTCGAGATTTGCAGCGGCTAGCATGGAGGATGCGCGGGCAAAAATCAACCGGTTGCGAGCGACGGGCGTCGTTGAGGATGTGGAGTTCATGGGTAGTTAGCGAGTTTTGGGTAGGGTGCGTGCTTGCACGCACCAAAATCACACCGACCATAAACATAACGAGCCACGATCAAGGTGCGTGCAAGCACGCACCCTACAGATTTCGCCTATTTTGACTGCCAATTATATCCGGGGCGGGTGTTTTGGCCTGCCAAATCGCGTTTGCGGCGCGGTGTTGTGT
>CAYMQL010000564.1:0-2332 GCA_964392255.1 uncultured Planctomycetaceae bacterium
TGGGGTCTGAATTCGTGGTCCTATTCGACGACCATCAACGGGTATCTCGTGCCCGTCTACAATCAAACCGAGGGGCTCTACGATGAGGCAAGAGCCCGACTGATCAACATGGGACAAATGAACCCGTTGGCCACTGATCAAATGCAGGGCAGTCTGCGAACGCCCTTCCCCATGGCCGGCACCTTCACCGAACTGCCCGACCCCACCGACGAACAGAAAACATTGAGCTTGGCGTTCAATTACGGAGTGGAACACGTCTACTCGTACCGGTCGACGATGAACAACTTCGAACTCAACGGCCGGTTCAAGCCGCGCGGTCAGCCCGACCGTCTGGTGCTGCATCCCGACGGCCGTTGGCGCCACGAATGCCGCCCCACCACGGAAATGTCCTATCTCTACGGGCTGCGCTTCATGCAGATCGACGAAACCTTTAATTTCACCAGCGCCGGCGTCGGCCCCTGGGGAAACGATGCCACGCTCGACGTTCAGAATGCGGTCGGACACTACGACATCGTGACGCATAACAATTTGCTCGGCATTCAGCTAGGCGCCGACCTGACGTTCCGCAAGTGCCGCTGGGCATGGGGAGTCCAGGGCAAGCTCGGCCCCTACATCAACTTCACCAATCAGGCTAGCACGCTCGCCGCCGCCGCCCTCGACGGCGATGCCCGGGCGCCTTACTACCGACGATTGCAGAAAAACGCCTACCCGGCCGCCATGATCGGCGAGGTCGGTTTCCAGGCCACGTACAAGTTCCGGCCCAACCTGATGGGCCGCGCCGCTTACGACTTCATGTGGGTTTCGGGCGTTACCCTGGCGCCGGAGCAACTGGTGTACGCAGCCCAGCCGGGCATGCGCATCAACACCCACGGCCTGGTCTTCTCGCAGGGTGTTTCGTTCGGACTGGAATGGCTCTGGTAGCCTTGGCACGCGATCGGAACACAACCATATCGCAAGAGCAAAAATAATCGCCGGCCCCGGGACTAGAAGCACTGCGTTAACGCACACTCCGTGAACTGCCGGGCTATTTCCAAACGTCCCTACGGGCCCCGACAACCACAGCCGACTTGTGTGCAACAACGAGGCATTGCAGCCCCGAGACAAAGGGTGTTGTCGTCATGAAGGCGGAGCGAAATGCGATAAGGGCCCGGAGTGGATTTGCGTTCGGCTTGGCGGTTTGTGCCGCGTTGGTTGCATGCTGCATGGCGCGCGGAGCGGCGGCTCAAGACCAGCCGCCGGCCGTTGCCGCCGACGAAACGCCGGCCGTTGCCGACGAAACTGCGGCAACCCCGACCGAGCCCAAGCCGGAAACCTCTTTCCTTCGGTGGGTCGTCGAGGCGTCGGGCCTGATCGGCGCGGTCATTCTGTTGCTATCGCTCTATTTTGTCCACACGGTGAGCCGGCTTTTCTGGACGCTGCGCGTCGAAACGGCCGCCCCGCCCGACTTGGTTGCGCAGTGCGACGCCTTGCTGGAACAACGCGACTTCAAAGGCGTTTACCATCTGGTGAAGGACGACGCTTCGTTTTACGGCCGCTTGCTGGCCACGGGCATTCGCGAGTTGCCCAATGGGTTGGCCGAGGCGCGCGACGCAATGGAACGCACCGGCGACGCCATTACGGCCGAGATGGAGAAGAGAATCAGCATGTTGGCGGTGCTCGGCACGCTGGGCCCGATGATCGGGCTGCTGGGCACCTTGCAGGGCATGATCTCCAGCTTCAGCGTCATTGCCCGGTCCGACGTCCAGTTGAAAGCAAGCGAGGTGGCCGCCGGAATTTCGCAGGCGCTGGTGTTGACCTTCGAGGGCGTCGGCCTCTCGGTGCCGGCCATCTATTTCTTCGCCCTGTTCCGCAACCGCGTCGTGCATATTTCGACCACCGTCATGCTCCGGGCCGACGAGTTTCTGCGGCATTTCTTCCACGCCGGCCGCTCAAAGGGCGCCGCCGCCGGACCGGCAATCGCGCCGCCGAAACCGGGAACCGGCAAGGAATGAGCTAATCGAGACGCGGAGTCAACGCTCATGTCCGGACGGCTATCCCAAGATGTCAAGGCCGAGCCGAATCTCACGCCCATCCTCGATATGGTCTTTCAGTTGATCACGTTTTTTATGCTCGTGATCAACTTCAAGTCGGTCGAAATGGACCTGAGCTTAAAACTGCCGGTCGTCGGATCGGCCCGTCCGGTCGAGACGCACGGGCAGCGGGGGCTGCTGGTTTTGAACATCGACGAGGCCGGCCGGCTGAAGGTCTACGGCCGCGTAATCCAGGACCTCGACGGATACATTGCCCAAGAGGCGGCCGCTTCGCGCATGGCGGCCCGGCTGACGGCGGCCGA
>CAYMQL010000565.1:0-517 GCA_964392255.1 uncultured Planctomycetaceae bacterium
GGCCCGTTGCATGAAAGTGCTGTAGATGTCGACGATCGGCCGCAGACCGGCTTTGGCCAGCCCGGCGGCGAAGGCCACGGCGTGCTGCTCGCAGATGCCCACGTCGAAAAACCGATCGGGAAACTCGTCGCGGACGGGCTCGAGCATGTTGCCCTGGCACATGGCGGCCGTAATGGCCACGACCTTCGGATTGGATCGCATGGCCGCCAGCACGGCGTCGCGGGCCAGTTCGGTGTAGGCCGGGCGCGTCGACGACCGCGGCACGGGCACCACCGAGCCGTTTTGTCGCTGGAACGGGGCGGGCGCGTGAAAACTCGTCGGGTCTTCAGCGGCAGGCGCAAAGCCGTGCCCCTTTTCGGTTACCACGTGCAGCAGCACCGGCCCTTGGAACTGACGGACCATGGCCAGATATTTTTGCAACTGCCGGATGTTGTGGCCGTCGACCGGACCGAGGTAGCGAAAGCCCAGGTCCTCGAAGATCATGCCGCCCAACAGACCGGCCTTGATCGCGTCTTTC
>CAYMQL010000565.1:527-2318 GCA_964392255.1 uncultured Planctomycetaceae bacterium
TCACCTGTGAGATGAATCGTTCGACCGGGTCGCCGATCACGGGCATGCGGCCGAGCATTTTTTGGACCTCGGCCTTGAGGCCCGTGTAGAAGTCGGCCATGCGCAGGCGGTCGAGCGACTCGGCCAGTCCGCCGACGCGCGGGCAGATCGACATTTTGTTGTCGTTCAGGACGACGGTCAGATTTTTTTTCAGTCCGCCGGCGTTGTTCATCGCCTCGAAGACGACGCCGCACGGAAAGGCGCCGTCGCCCACTACGGCCACCACATGGCGATTCTCTTCGGACCGCACCAACTCGTCGCCGCATTTCAAGCCCAACGCGGTGCTCACGCTGCATCCGGCATGTCCGGTCATGAACAGGTCGAAGCAGCTTTCGGCCGGATTGGGATAGCCCATCAGGCCGCCCTTGGCCCGCATCGTCTGGAACTGACGGTACCGGCCGGTGACCATTTTATGGGCGTAGACCTGATGGCCGGTGTCCCAAATCAGTCGGTCGCGGCTGAAATCGAACGTGGTGTGCAGGGCCAGCGTCAGTTCGATGACGCCGAGATTCGAGGCGAAATGGGCCGTTCGCGTGGCGGACAGCCGGCAAATGGCCTCGCGCATCTCGCCGGCAAGCTGATCTAACTCCTTGTGGGATAGCTTTTTAAGATCGTCGGGAGAGCAAATCGTCGAAAGCAGCTTATCCATTACCGATCCCTCTGTAGAACGTAGCGAGCCAGCGTCCGTAACCCGTCGGATTGGGGGCCCAGCGGCGTCAAAGACTCGCACGCCTCGAAGATCAATTGTTCAGCAAGCCGGGCACTCTGGTCAAGACCAAGCAGACCGGGAAACGTGAGCTTTCCGCGTTGGGCATCCTTGCCGACCCGCTTTCCGGCGGCAGCCTCCGTACTTTGTACGTCCAACAGATCGTCTTTGATCTGAAAGGCCAGCCCGAGCCGCCGGCCGTAATCGTCCAAAGCGGCCAACTGGGCCTCGTCGGCCCCGGCGACCAACGCCCCCAGCCGGAGCGAAACGCGGATCATCGCGCCGGTTTTCCGGTTGTGGATGGATTCGAGAAGAGGGGGGAGGGGAGAGAGTGGAGGGGAGAGGTGTGGGTCGGGGGGAGCGGGGAGTGGTAATGCTTATTGCTGTTTGTTTTTTTTTGATTGATGATTGTGGATTGTGGGTTGACATTTCGTTTAGCGGCCGCCGGCACGGCGGCCCCCTCTTCCCTCTCCACTCCACTCTCTCCCCTCTCGCCTCTTCCCTTTCCCCTTCCCTCCGCCCTGACATCGTCCGCTTGTCCGCCGACCATGTTGCAAGCGCCGGCAGCACGGGCCAGCGCGGCGCAACAGGCCGCGGCAACGACGGGCGGCTGCACCTGCTCGGCCAACACCTCGAACGCAAGCGTCAGCAGCGCGTCGCCGGCCAAAATTGCCGTTGCCTCGTCGAAGGCCTTGTGGCAGGTGGACCGGCCGCGCCGCAGATCGTCGTCGTCCATCGCCGGCAGATCGTCGTGGATCAGCGAATAGGCGTGGACCATTTCGACCGCACACGCGGCGGGCAGCGCCGCTTCGAGCGATCCGCCGCACGCCTCGGCGGCCAACAGCGCGAGCATCGGACGCAAGCGTTTGCCCGGGGCCAAAAGGCTGTAACGCATCGCCTCGCGAAGGCGCGAGGGGCAGCCTTCGCCGAGCGCGGTTTGGGCGTCCAGGGCCGCGTCGATTTGCGGTCCCAGCCGTTCGACAAGTTCAGCGAAGCAGGAGGGGCTGTTCTTCATTCATTCATTCCGATCGCTTGGGGGCGGACCG
>CAYMQL010000566.1:0-2304 GCA_964392255.1 uncultured Planctomycetaceae bacterium
TATGCGGGCTTGGATTGGCTGTTGCCGCACAAGCCGCAGATCGAGAAGCATCTGAAAGAGCGGCTCGGCTCGTTGTTCGATCTGGAATACGACCTGCTGCTGTACGACGTGACCAGCACGTATTTCGAGGGACAGTGCGTTGCCAACGGGATGGCGAAACGCGGTTATTCGCGCGACGGTCGGCCCGACTGAAAACATTCGGTTCTCCCGCTATAAGTTTCTGGCACTGCCGGCTGGTGGGGATACTGGCGAGTCGGCGCACGAAGCCACGTAGATACCAAGCGGCAAACACCTGGATCGGCGATTGGGAAGGGATGCGATTAGGCGGTGGGTGTTCCTGCCGGGACGGAGACGGATCACGACGTGTCGTGGACTTCCGGATCGCTGCAAAATGGGGCACGCATTGCTGCTTTGACTTCCTCCGACATGTTCCAAGGCAGGAAGTCCGCAACATTCCCCGGGACCTTGCCGCCCGCCGCTACACAGGCTTCCAAGTATCGGGTCAGCCATTGTCGTGGGTTGATCCCATGAAGCTTAAGGGTCGCAAACACCGAGAAGAGCATCGCCGCCAACTTCCCGCTCCACAACGCCCCCGAGCCGTAATAGTTCTTCCGCCCCACGACCGGGCCGCGCTGCGTGCGTTCGGTGCGATTGTTGTCCATCGGAACATCGGGGTGTTCGACGAAGAGCGTCAGCCCGTTCCAATGTTCGCTCAAGCTCTCTAAAGTCTTGCGGCAGGCAGGGTGCAAGTCCTTGCGGCTCAATTGTTCGTCGCGCTTTGCAGACATGGCATCGACGGCGTCGCGCAGCTCGCGGTCCTGTGCGGCAAACGCGGCGGGATCATCACGGCGGAGAAGTCGTTGCCGATTGAGATGGTACAGCTCGCGAATATCCAACAGCCACTCCAAGGCCCACGGGATCAACTTCGGCCAGCTCTTGCCGACGCGCACAAAATCCCGCCGCACATGAGCCCAACAGAAGGCCAAGAGGATGCTTCCTTCCTTCACTAACTGCATCGCCTTGTAGCCGGCGTAACGGTCCACCAACAGAATGCCGCCTTCCACGCCTTGAAAATGGCCGTCGGGAACTCGGTGCGAGCGCGACGGGTCCAACTCGAAGGCGATGGCCGTGGCCGATTGAAAGGCCCACAAGTACCAACGATAGCCAGTCTTCTTTTCAATCTGGACAAATACCATCCAACGAGTTTCGTCGGCGCTCCAGAGGGACCCACGGCGACTCTCGGCAATGATGCCGGCATAAATCGCCTCGAAAAGAGGCACGAAACGCTTCAATCCGTCGGTCAGTGTTCCGGCCGGAAGGTTCACTCCGTAGGTCTGCAAGTCTTCCAGCAGACGATGCGTCGGCCGATAGAAAAGAAACTTGTCCAACAAGACCATCACCCACACCGAAACGCCCACGATTCCCTTGGGAAACAGTCGCGGCGGCGCGGACGCCGTGATGATCCCCGGCACGTCGGGGCAAGAACAGGTCCGTACATAACGCTTCCGTCGGATCACGCGACGATGCGCGCGGACGTCGATCTCGATGGTCTCACTGTCTTCCGTGCCGGGGAACTCGGCGTAGGGCAGGTGACAGCGTGGGCAGCAACGTTCATCGGCGGGCAGGTCCTTGATGGTGATTTTTGCCGGCAGGTGGGAATGATCCCGACGCCCATGTCCGGCTGCGCCCGGTTGTTGGCCGCGCCGCCGACCGCTGGCGACTTTTTCCAGACCTGGCAGAATCTGTGCCGCATCGCCTTTTTCTGTTTTGCGACCGAACAACTGCTGACGAAGCCCACGCACCTCGCCTTTCAAGCGATCAATCTCTTGATCCCGCTGGGCGATGCGATCGAGGGCCTGCTGGTGCATCGCCTTCCAATATTGAGCGTCGCAGAAATGTTTGTGGCTCTCGGCCTTCCAGAACGCCACTTCCTCGCGAAGCCGCCGCACTTCGTTGCGCAACGATTCCACTTCGGCCCGCAAGGAGATAGCCCACGAAGGATCGCCCCAGAAAGTTGGTGGAGCATCTGCCAACCACGAGAGGCCATTAGCCAGGGTGGAGAGATTCTGTTGATGCCTGTACGATTGTGCCGGCACTCGGTGGATCGAGTCCTCCCGGATAGAGGAATCCGCCCCGCAAATCATGATCGCATCGGCAGCCATGCCGCAGATATTACCGATGTATCCCTGGACAAGCCAATATCAATCCACCCCGCTGTGGGCGGGGTGAACGGGAGAACCGAATCTTTACGGCTGTTCTCGCGTAAACCCAAGTGGCTCTTGAAGTTCGTCCCAATGGGCTGCC
>CAYMQL010000567.1:0-2302 GCA_964392255.1 uncultured Planctomycetaceae bacterium
GTGCTCGACATGGTCGATCGGACCGGCCAGCCCGGCCCGCGATTTTGGAAAAACGGCTGCTTCGCGCCGGGCGAAGAGGACATGCCGGTCGTCGGCATAAGCTGGTACGAAGCCGAGGCCTGCGCCCGGTGGTTCTGCAAGCGATTGCCAACCGACGCCGAATGGGTCAAGGCCGCGAGTTGGCCGGTGCCGGTTGACGGCGCGACGCTCACGCAGCGCCGCTATCCTTGGGGCAATTCGATGGACCGCGCACGGGCGAACGTTTGGAGTTCGGGCCTGCACCGGGTGGCTTCGGTCCGCGAGTTCGTCGAAGGCGCGAGCGTCGGCGGCGTTTACCAGTTGATCGGGAACGTTTGGGAGTGGACCGACGGCGATTTTCGCGGCCGGCCGAACGACGGCCGGCTGGAATTGCCGTCGCCGATGAAAATCATCCGCGGCGGCGCGTTCGACACGTATTTCGACAGCCAGGCCACCGCGCAGTTCCAAGGCGGCGAAAATCCGCTGAACCGACGCCACAACATCGGATTCCGTTGCGCGGTTTCGATGCGCGAGGTGACGCTAACGCGGCCCCTGCCCGAGACGGAAAGCGGCGAGGCGGACGACATGACCCAATCCTCTCCGGAGATGGCGACATGACGCAACCCACATGGCTACCATTGGAATCGTCGCGCTGGCTGCAACGCAACCAGCCGATCGCGTGCGATTTGTGCGGGTCGGACAATAGCGTGGATGCGGAATATTGCCGCGCCTGTTCGGCCCCGATGGTGCTGGCCCATCAGGCGGCCGGTCAGCAAACGCCGCCGTGCCTGATCGCGGTGGTCGGGCCCAGCGCGGTCGGCAAGACGGTCTATCTGGGCCTGTTGATGGACATGCTCTCGCGGCAAACGGAGCGGATGCACTGGCTTTCGCGCGGGGCGTTTTCGATCGATCTTCAGCAGACGACCGTTTCGGCATTGTCGCGGTGCCAGTTTCCCAGCAAGACATGGAACGAGCCGGATCGCTGGAATTGGGTCTACGCTCAGGCGCGGCGCGGGGCCGACTCGCCGCCGCTCGATCTGATTATGCCCGACATGGCCGGCGAATCGATCCTCGAAGAAATCGACCACCGGAACACGTATCGCGTTATCAAGGAACTGCTGACGAAGGCCGCCGGGGCGATGATTTTGATCGACGCCCTGGGGCTTCGCGAAGGCGATCCGTCGCAGGACTATTTCGCCATGAAGGTGTTGAGCTACCTGGGCGAGATCGGGCCCAACGGCAAGGGCGGCTGGTCGCAGCGGCCCGTCGCGATCGTCTTTACCAAGGTCGATCAAGCCGAAGAATGCCGCGACGACCCGGAAGGTTTTGCACAGACCTACGCGGCCGGGCTTTGGCAACACTGCCGGCAGCGGCTGGGCAGCTATCAGTTTTTCGCCGCCAGTGTGGCGGGGGCCTGCGCGTGGCACGAGTCGGCCACTCTCGGACGCCGGCTGGCGCCGCTGCGCGTCGAGCCCCGCGGAATCGTCGAACCTTTCGAGTGGCTCGTCGAGCGCGCCGCCGCGCCGAAGAAGCCGCGCCGGGCCTTCGCGCTGACAAGCTAAAGACGCGCGACATGCTGGCAACAAAGCTCGTCATCCTACCGCGCCAAGTGAATGACAGCGTGGAAATCACCACTGAGGCACGGAGTTCGCGGAGAATATACGAAACCACAGATGAACACAGATCAACACGGATTATACGCAGAACTTACCGTGTTCATTCGTGTTGTCTGTGTTTTTCCGCTTCGTTTCTTCTCTGTGATCTCCGTGCCTCGGTGGTGAACTTGGCATTGTAGGATTCAGCAGCCGGAAGAAACGCGATGGATCGAATCGAGCAGGCGATCTTCACCTCGGCACAGACCGACCGCGGCGCGGGCTACCGAGTCGTTGCGAGCAGCCCCGGCGTGGGCCAAGCTGATCGGCGCGCGTTGGCCGTCTGGGGGCCGTCGCACGATGCGCTGCTGGAAAGCGATTCGGAGGCCGGCATGGAGGCCGCAAGCTACAACTTCTTTCCGCTGCCCAGCGGCGCGTATTGCGTTTCGCATTCTCGGACGGCGGGGCGCGAGTACAGCGGCCGCGGCGGAGCGCGGATCTACACCCATTGCCTCGTTGTCCCGCCCGAGGTGCTGCTGCGTTACGCCAATCATCCGCTGGCGTTGGCTCGGACGGCGGCGGCCGCGGGGGCGTTCGACGTTCCGGCACGCATTCCGGCCCGCTTGACGCCGCTAGAGCTTTGTCAACCTTTGATTTTGGAATTGAGTGCCACTGGCTATGCCAGTGCTTTG
>CAYMQL010000568.1:0-2299 GCA_964392255.1 uncultured Planctomycetaceae bacterium
GCTTGGGCGCCGGTCGAGCCGCGGCTCGGCGATAATGACGCCGGTGTCGTGTCGCGGGCCTTGCCGGATCACGCGGCCGTCGGCGTCGATCCAGGCCGAAAAGCCCGTGTTGGCGGCGATCAGCAGCGGCTTGCGGCATTCGACCGCCCGAAAAACGCCGCATGCCAAGTGCATATCCAACTCGCTCGAGCCCCAGAACCAGCCGTCGTTGGTCAGGTTGACGAGGATGTCCGGTTCTTCGCCGGCTGCGGCCAGCCGGTTGATCTGGCTGCGAATCACGTGCGAGAGCACGCTTTCGTAACAGATGTTAGGGGCGATGCGGACGTCGCCGACCGAAAATGCGATGGGGCGTTGGCCTGGAGTCGCATTGCCCGTCAGAGGCGTCAGCCAGTTGAGCCAAGGCAGATATTCGACCAGCGGCGTATATTCGCCGAACATCACCAGGTGCATTTTGTCGTAGCGGCCCAACAGCCGGCCGTCGTGGTCGACAAACGCCGCCGAGGCGAAGCTCCGCTGGCGTCGGGCGTCGAAGTCGTAGGCATTGACGCCCAGCAGCAGCGGCGTTTTGAGCGTTTGGGCAGTCCGCTCCATGAGTGCAACGCCGTCGTCTCGCCACTTCAGAAGCGACTGGCGGAATTCAGCGTCAGTGCCACCGAAGTCGGCCGGCCGCAAGGCGTCGGCCGTGAATGTCACCAGCGGGGCAGGAAACATCGACTCCGGCCAGACGATTAAATCCAGTTTCGAGTCGCGTTGCAGCGCCTGGCGAGAAAGGTCGGTGTACTGTTCCAGAATACTCGCGTTTCGGGCGTCGTTCGCCGCTTGGTCGGTAAGAAATACGATGTCGATCGAGCCTTGGATCAGCGCGATGCGCGGCCCCGGCTCAGCGGCGACGTCGGCACCGAGGCGGGCATGTCCGTAAAGCAGTGCGGCAGCCAACAGAGCCACGGCCGGAGCCAGCGGCCAAAGCCTTGCACGCCGCCCGTCGCAGGGAAACATCTCGGCGAGGCAAGCGGCCACAAACATTACGACAAAACTCACGCCGAACGCGCCGGCCAAGTCGCTCAGTTGAATTAGGGCAAGCCAGCGATATTGCGTGTGGCCAAGGCTGCCCATCGTCATGCCGGTCAGCAGATGCGCTCGGGCCAGTTCCAGCCCGGTCCAGATGATCGGCGCGGCCAGAATGGCGGGCACGCGCAGCCGATGCACTGCCACGCGCGACAGTCCGACAAACGCCGGCAGGTAAAAAGCAAAATAAAACGAAAGCGCGATCCAGCCGGCGCTCGTGGCCGGGTGCGGCAGCCGCAGCCAATGCAACGCGGCCAGCCAGAAACCGAAGCCCGCCGCGGTCAGCATGAGATACGGTCGCCGCCCGGAAAGCTCTTTGCGGCGGATCAAAAGCACCCAGGGCACGGGCGCGATCCACGCCAGCGGCCACCAATCAATCGGCGGCAACGCCAGCCACAACAAAAGGCAGCCTAGAGAAGCAAGCATCCACGAAGGACGCGAAGAACACGAAGAATTCAATAAACAAGATAGCAGGCAACGGGTAGGAGATGCCTCGGGGGACTGTCCCAATTTTCGTATCAGCGAAAATGGGACTGTCCCCTTTGCCGTGTCTGTAACCTTCGTGTTCTTCGTGTCCTTCGTGGATGATTTTCCACTCATCGCACAAACCGCTTCCATTCCAATTTGCCGACGCTTCCGAAATTGATCAGCACGCCGACGCGAAATCCGCTGGCCTTGAGATAATTCAGAATCTGCGATTCTTCCGTGCCGGAAAGTCGATTCAGGGCCTTCAGTTCGACAATTATTTGCTCGAAACAAACGAAATCAGGCACATACTGTTTAACGAGGATTCGAGTCTTGTAGCGTATTTGCAAGGGCTGCTGTGCCGCGTAGGAAATCTGTTGCTCGGCCAACTCGATTTCCATTGCCTCCCGATACACCGGTTCCAAAAATCCCGGCCCCAATTCGCGATGCACCTCGATGGCCGCCCCAACAACGGCGTATACCTCCTGTTTAAGCAGCAATTCCGTCATTGAAAATCCTGCTTCCGTCGCTTTCCCGCCTGTCTTTTTGTTCTTCGTGCCCTTCGCGTCCTTCGTGGATGATTTCATCCGCGAATCTTCAAAAACCGCTCCAAAATCGTCGTCCCGCAGTCGGTCAAAAAACTTTCCGGATGAAACTGGACGCCGTGGAGTTGGAACTTTTTGTGCCGGATGCCCATGATCTCGCGGCTGCCGTCGGGGGCCTCGCTCCAGGCGCAGACCTCGAACGCCTCGGGCAGCGTGTCGGGCTG
>CAYMQL010000569.1:0-2292 GCA_964392255.1 uncultured Planctomycetaceae bacterium
CGCATCCCGATTTGAAGAGTGTTGGGCTGTCGCTAAATCGACCGTTGCGGCTAGAAAAGTTTACCAATATCGCGGCCTTGAGCCGAACCTTGCCGGCCGATCCGCGGCTGCGACGGCCTTGCCAAATTTCATGCAAATCCTTTGCTGAATGGCACATACGCTCACATTGGTTGAAAACGGCGTGGATTTAATGAGCCAAGGGGCGGTCGGTCGCGTATAGCAGACTAGCTTTGCTGGGCTGGTGGACTGGGGATGCGAAAATACCGACACCCCCCAGTCTGTGCAATCAGCCCCCGACGAATGCGACGATTACGGAATCAGACGACCATGTAAATGCAATGCAAATTTTGAGCGTAGGCCCTTTTTATTCGTGGACGCACGCTTCGGGATAGTGCCCAATCGTGCTCGGCAGCGTTATAATCCTGATTGGCTTGGCAAAAAACACATTTTTACAACATAGGGCTGTTAAAAATCCCAGGGTCGGGTATACTGGATGCAACAGGGACCGGGCGGGAGGAACAGTCATGCACACCGACTACCTGAATCCAGCGATCCGTCAGCTTCGCGACCAGCAGGTGCGGTTTGCGCCCCTCGATAAGCGCATCGAGCAGGCCACTCAGGCGGAACGGCTCCTCGGCGAGTTGGATCCCGCGCGCACCTACCCCTACGAGTACATCTGCTATCGGATCACCAACTATCGGCCCGAGTCGTATCCGGACCTCCGGCTCAGCGGCGACGAGGCCACGCACGATCTTCGGTTGTTCGTCGAGGACGTTTCCGAATCGGCCCGCGTCGCGGCCGAGTCGGCCGGCGAGCGGGTTCTCACCGTCGAAGAGCTGGCCAAGCAGTTCAACGTATCGACGAAAACAATCTCGCGTTGGCGTCAGCAAGGGCTGGTGAGCCGTCGTTTCGTACTCGACGGGCGCATGCGCGTGGGTTTCTTACAAAGCTCGGTCGATCACTTTGTGGAGCGGAACCAAGATCGGGTGCGCCGCGGTGCGCAGTTCAGCCAACTGACCGACGCCGAGCGGTCGCGGATCATCGAGCATGCCCGGCGGCTTGCCCGCGCCGGCGGATGCCCCGCCGACGTGACGAAGCGCGTCTCGCGTCGAACCGGCCGCAGCGTCGAAACGATTCGCTACACCCTGAAGCAATTCGATCGCGATCATCCCGAGGCGGCGATTTTTCCGGCCGGCCACGGACCGCTGCAACCGGAAAGCAAGCGAAAGATCTATCAGCAGTATCAGCGCGGCGAGTCGGTCGAAGTGTTGGCGCGTCGGTTTTGCCGCACGCGGACCAGCATCTACCGGATCGTCGGCGAAATGCGCGCCCAGCGGATTATGGAACTGCCGCTGGATTTCATTCCGAGCGCCGTTTTTGCGCGCGTCCGCTCGCAGAAGGCCGAAGACCGCATTCTGGGGCCGATTCCCGAGTCCGACGCGCCGCAGAAAAAATCGCGGCTGCCCAGCGGACTGCCGCCCTATCTGGCCAGCCTGTACGAGGTGCCGCTGTTGACGCCCAAGCAAGAGGCGCACCTGTTCCGCAAGATGAACTACTTGAAGCGCAAGGCGGGCCGGCTTCGCGCAAAGCTCGATCCCGCACGGCCGCGACGCGGACTGATGGATCAGATCGAGCGGCTTTACGATGAGGCCGCCGCCGCCAAAAATCATATCATCCGCGCCAACTTGCGCCTGGTCGTCTCAATCGCCAAACGGCACGTCGGCCCCTCGCAAAACTTTTTCGAACTGGTCAGCGACGGCAATATATCGCTGATGCGGGCGGTGGAAAAGTTCGACTACTCGCGCGGCAACAAGTTCAGCACCTACGCCAGTTGGGCGATCATGAAAAACTTCGCCCGCTCCATTCCCGACGAGCATCGCCACCACGATCGGTTCCGCACCAGCCAGGCCGAGATGTTCACGGCCACCGAAGACCAGCGGACCGATCAGTTCGAGCAGGAATCGGCGCAGACGCAGCGCGAGCAGAAAATCGCTCGAATGCTCGAGTGCCTCGACGACCGCGAGCAGAAGATCATCGTTCGCCGGTTCGGACTGCGACACGGCGAGGAACTGACCCTCAAGCAGGTCGGCGCCGAACTCGGCGTGACCAAAGAGCGAATCCGTCAGATCGAGGCCCGCGCCCTGAGCAAGCTCCGCAAAGCCGCCGAGGACGAGAAGATCGAACTGCCCTGGTAAAAAAGGCGACGTGCTGCATTAAGCCCGGGGCAACCGTTCACAGGGGACTGTCCCAATCCTGTTCGGCACGAATTGTGCTCCTGATGCTGGCGAATCG
>CAYMQL010000570.1:0-2290 GCA_964392255.1 uncultured Planctomycetaceae bacterium
TATCGGCATCGGGACGCATGTTCTATGAATATCGCGTCAGGTCGGGTTTGACGCCCTCGGGCGTTTCGTCGCGGTCGATTTCGAACCACTCTTCCTTAAAGTCAATCCTTGCGCCTTGGCGCGCGGCCCTATTGGTCGTCAGCGCGATCACGGCATCGCCCAAAGCGACTTTGGGATGGCAGCGGGGCTGATTCTCGGGGTCTCGATTGCGGATGCACCAGGCCCAATGCTCCAACTGCTCGGTGTAGCCGCGACCGGCGGGCAACGCCCCCAGCGTTCCGATGGCCTCCGACTCGGGATCGCCGGCCTCGTCGAATTGGAGCGCCGGACGCGACTTTTTGAGCCCCACCTTCGTCTTTCCCAAGGTGTCGTGGGTTTTGTACAGCATGGCGTCGAGTTCCGTCTCCAACAGGAGCGTGCCGTCGGTGCCGAAGACGGTTTCGCCGTAGCCTCCGAACCCGTTGCCGTTGATCGAGGCGTACTGCACGCCGATTTTTTTCTGCGCCGCCGCCGTTTCCTTCGGATCGTAGCCGGGGGCCGGGTATTCGATCAAGCAGTAGACGTGGTCCTCGACGTCGCGATCGGGCGGAAACAGCGGCCGGTTCGCCGCCGCGGCCACGCTCAGGGGCATCTGTTTTTTGCCGCCGTGGGCCGCCGCGACAAAAATACTCGCCGCGTCGAGCTGATGGCTGCCCAACTCGGCCATCAGTCCGCCGCCGGTGCGATCCCAAAGTCGCCAGCGAATCAACTCTTCGATGGCCGGCCGGCGATAGACCACGTTGCCCGAGGCGTCCTTGATCTCGCGGTCTTCGTAGCCGAACTTCGCGGCGTCGATTGCGTCTTCCATTTGGGCTCGCAGTTGGTCGACCTTCTTCTGCCACTCGCCCGCCGACGCGCTGTAGTCCGCCTTCAACTGTTCGAGGGCGGCCGACCATTTTTTCAGATCGTTCTCGAGCCGGTCGGCCAGCAGGTCGTCGGGCTTGGCGGCCCGGGGCATCGGCGGCTGCCAGCTATCGCGGCCGGGCAGATTGCCGCGGTGCCACTGCGCGCGGATCGAATGGAGCTTGCCCAGAAGATTCTTGCGAATCAAATGCACCGCGTCGTCGTAAAGGATGTTGTAGTGGCGCTGATGTCCCGTAGCCAGAAGCAGGTCGGTCTGCTGGGCCGTCCGCGCCATTTCCTTGCATTCGTGGACGCTATGGCCCATCAGTTTTTCGGTCAAAACGTGCAGCCCTGCGCGCATCGCCGCAATGGCCGCCGGCGCGTGCAGATGCAGCGGCAAGGCGATGATCACCGCCTCGATGTCGTCTTGCTTCGCCTGCTTGATCAGCTCCTCGTATCCGCCGCTTTCGTGGTCGTAGACCTTCACCTTCCGCCGGGCCGCGTCTTCTTTTTTCCAGCCGTAGACCGACATCAAGCCGGGGCGGGCCTTGCGGGCCGCTTCGCTGTAGTAGTCGCCGTGGAACGCCCGCCAAATGCTGTAGGGGCGGATGTCGGCGATCGAACGAACCTCGATAAACTTGGGATTGATCGCGCCGATCAGAACGCTGCCCTCGTCGCCGGTGCCGATTACGCCGACGCGAACGGGCTTCGGCACCGAGTCGCCGTAGCCGAAATAGAGCGACCCCAGCCCGCGGCCGGATACGGCTTCCGACTTGATCGCCTTTTTGAGCAACTCGCGGCGCACCGGCTTGCTGCCGATGGCGGCGTAAAAATTTTCCTTGCCGACGGCTTTATCTTCGGGACTTAGGTACATCGGATGGTGCTCTCTGGCAAAGGCCGACGTGCCGTCGGCCGCTAAACGTGTCGGATGGTTTTTTCTGTTGTCGCAACAGCCGGGAGCTGTTAGCTCCCGGCTGTCATTTATTTGCTGCTATGCCGGAACGGTCGGCGGGATGTTTTCCGGAGTTTCGTCGCTATGCGGATCGAACCAATCTTTGTTGAACTCGATTCTCGCGCCTTGGCGGGCGGCCATGTTCGTCGTCAGGGCGATCACCGCGTCGCCGAGGGCAACCTTCGGGCCGCAGCGAGGCTGGTTTTCCGGCGCCCGATTGCGGATGCACCAGGCCCAGTGTTCCAACTCTTCGGTATAGCCGCGGCTTACCTTCGGCCCTTTGCTGCCGTCCTTGGCGGCGGCCATGGGGAGTCCGCTGGCCTGCGTATCCATGGTTGGCCCGGCGGCGGCGGCCGACACCTTGACGCTGCTGGGCCCCGCCTGACCGGCGATGATCGACAGGTCCTGCTCCCGCTCGAGCACCAACGTGCCCTCGGTGCCGAAAACCATTTCGCC